>CAJBSR010000167.1 GCA_903958285.1 uncultured Sphingomonadales bacterium | reverse complement strand
TTGCAAACGGTTCCGGTGAAGCAGCAACGACCGATGTCGAAAATCCAAAAATCAAAACCATTAGGAGAACTGCGTATTTGGAAAATTTCATCAGATCTTCCTGCAAACGTTGCATATGCACCCGCGCCAGATCGCGGAAACAGGAGCAGCCATGTTCCAATTTTTGGGACTTCACACGTTTTCGGTCCATTGACGCGCTCCCTTTTCCCCAGACGCAGTGAAGATCCACGTTACAGCCCACGACGGCTGCCCCATTACCTAAGGCGCTCCCTCACAACAATCCGTAATTTGGGAATGTGGAAGTCGGAAACCATTAAAGCTAGCCCGAATGAAGATAGTATCGAACGCGAGCGCAGACACAAATAACCACAGCTGCTGGGAAACGACTGCTTACCTAGCGATCTCGAACGTCAGATCGAAACGTTCATCGATGATTAGAACCATGAGCGCGAGGGCGAGAGCCTGAAAACGATCACACCTGCTGATGCCTGGCTCCGCAGGGCGCTAGCCATCAGTACAAAATTCTTGACGATGGGCAGAGCATTTTTTCTTAGCAAGCAAATAGCAATCAAGCGGAAAAAATAAGTGCAACATAAATCGCAGCGCCGGTGCAGGGCTACGCCTTAAAAGTGCTTTAAGAACCAGTGCTGAAGAATGGCCACATACTTATCGCGCTATCGGCAGTCCATCAGTCCCCTATCTTTACACAATTTTCCGCTTGGAATATCAAGTCGTAGATCCATTACCCCGCAGTAACCGCTTTATCCATCTGGATTACCGCGCCGTGAAAGCCCGCGTTTGCCGGTGACGCGAGATACGCGACCATATTGGCCATATCCGCCACCTCCACTAACCCGCGAATTGGCCGGTAACGCCCTAATAATTCCGGGTCTGCTTCCGCTGGCGGAACAAAGCTGGCACCAATCTCGGTAACCATGCCGCCCGGCGAGATGGCGTTGATACGCAATGGTGTTTTGAGATATTCCATCGCCATGGCCTTGGTAAGCTGCGCCAACCCCGCTTTCGATGCACAATAGGCAGCAGCATAGGCTTGGCCCATATGCGCAGCGATCGAGGTCACATTGACGATCGCCCCTTCGCTATCCAACAGATGTGGGATGGCCGCCTTGCTTAGTAAAAACGGCGCAGTCAGATTGACGGCCATGACCAAATTCCAGTCGGTCATTGGCATTTCATGACTGTTGGCAAGCTTCAGGACGCCCGCGACGTTGCATAACGCATCAAGCCGCCCGAATGCCTTAACCGTCGCCGCAACCGCAGCCGGACAATTGTCTGCAACACTTAGATCCGCCAGATGGATTAGCGCCTTACGTCCACAATCTTTGATCCGTTTCGCCGTTTCGTCCAGCCCATCTTCCTTGACATCCACAATACAAATGTCTGCGCCAGCGCGCGCCAATGTGACGGCGACTGCCTGCCCCAGGCCACCCCCAGCGCCGGTCACCAAGGCCACCTTCCCGGTCATATCACTTGGGTGTCCCATATCCCCTATCCCTTATACACGTTGCGGCTTATCCAATGCACTAACCGCCCATGCCAGCGCTAATATTTCTGGGCAACCTGGTTCATTTTGCAGTCGCTCTTAAAGATGAACCCAAATCAATATTCCAGCCTAACCGGTCCAATAAGGCCCGATGGCCGCAGTTTTGCATTGGCGCCGTAAGTCGCCATCGGTGTCCACGTAATCGGCTTGGCACCGGGCTGTGCGTCACCAATCAGACGGTTGATCCAAAGGTTGGCGACGCGAACTTCCAGCATGTTCTTGCCCGATTTGGTCAGTGCGCCAATTTCGAGTTTATATGGCGCGTGCCACACCGCGCCTGCGCTTTTGCCGTTCACAAACACTTCCGCCATTTCGCTGACTTGGCCAAGATCGATCCATAAGGGCTGCCCGGCTTTCCAGTTTTTCGGCGTGACAAACTGCTTTGAGTAAGTCGCAATGCCCGAGAAATATTTGATGCCCGGATCAGCGTTTTCGTTGAGTGGTCCCAGCGTT
>CAJBSR010000166.1 GCA_903958285.1 uncultured Sphingomonadales bacterium | reverse complement strand
CTGAACGCGACGATGAACCGGCATGCAGAGGCCAATGACATTCCCTATGTCGGGATTGAAATGCGGCAGGATTTGGTCGGCGATGCTGCGGGCCATGCAAGATTTGCACATATTTTGTCGGGAATGTGCCATTTTGTTTCGGAACAGCTTGGCTTAACCACATAAAAACGCGTAAAGGCCGCGGCGATAATGGAGACAATCATGCCAAACCAATTCGACAAATCCAAATTGCCCAGCCGCCATGTTTCCGTTGGCCCGGAGCGCGCCCCACACCGCAGCTATTATTATGCGATGGGTTTGACCGCTGAGGAAATTGCACGCCCATTTGTAGGCGTCGTGTCGGCAGGCAATGACAGTGCGCCATGCAACACCACATTGGACGCGCAAGCCGACATCGCACGTAAGGGGGTGGAGCAGGGCGGCGGCATGCCACGCCGGTTCAACACCATCACAGTGACCGATGGTATCGCCATGGGCCATCAGGGCATGAAGTCCTCGCTCGTGAGCCGTGAAGTTATCGCGGACTCGGTTGAGCTCTCGGTGCGTGGGCACTGTTATGACGCGCTGGTTGGCTTTGCGGGTTGCGACAAGTCGCTGCCGGGGATCATGATGGCGATGCTCCGGCTGAATGTGCCATCCATCTTTGTCTATGGAGGCTCCATTCTCCCCGGCCGTTATCACGACAAGGACGTGACCGTTAAGGACGTCTTTGAAATCGTTGGCAAATATGCGGCGGGTGCGTGTCCATTATCGGAGCTTGAAGAGCTTGAGCGCGTTGCTTGCCCGGGGCACGGAGCCTGTGGCGGTCAGTATACCGCGAACACAATGGCATGTGTGGCCGAGGCGATTGGCCTTTCGTTACCGAACAGCAACATGGCGCCTGCGCCGTATTCGACACGTGACCAAATCGCGCATGCTGCAGGTGTTCAGGTGATGGAGTTGCTCGCGAAAAATATTAGACCGCGTGACATCTGTACGCGTGAAGCCTTTGTAAATGCCGCAAGAATTGTTGCCGCTACTGGTGGATCAACCAATGGTGCGCTGCATTTGCCAGCAATGGCGCATGAAGCTGGTATCTCATTTGATCTGTTCGACGTTGCCGAGGCGTTCAAAACAACACCTTATATGGCCGATTTGCAGCCGGGTGGACAGTTTGTAGCGCGCGATATGTATGATGCGGGCGGTGTGTACATGCTCATGAAGTCGTTGCTGGCCGAGGGGCTTCTGTACGGCGACTGCATGACCGTTACCGGCAAGACGCTGGGCGAGAATATCGATGAAATCACATGGAACCCCAACCAGAAGGTGATTTATCAAGCAACGGCGCCGATAACGCTGACCGGTGGTGTCGTTGGCCTTCGCGGCACATTGGCTCCAGATGGCGCAATCGTGAAGGTCGCCGGTATGGACCGCCTGACCTTTAAAGGCCCCGCACAGGTTTTTGACTGCGAAGAAGATTGCTTTGCCGCCGTTGAAGCACGCGAAATCCGCGAAGGCTCGGTCATTGTCATCCGTTATGAAGGGCCAAAGGGCGGCCCCGGCATGCGCGAAATGCTCTCGACGACAGCGGCTCTATATGGGCAGGGCATGGGCGAGAAGGTTGCGCTCATTACCGACGGACGCTTCTCTGGCGCGACACGCGGTTTCTGCATTGGCCATGTCGGCCCCGAAGCGGCCGAAGGCGGACCAATTGCTTTGATTGAAGATGGCGACGAGATCATGATCGATGCCGAAACCGGCGTTATCGACCTCAACGTTCCTGCCGAAGTCCTTAAAGAACGGCGGAAACATTGGCCGCCACGTGCCACCGATTATGGGTCAGGTGCAATATGGCGCTATGCTCAAAATGACGGGCCTGCCTATAAAGGCGCAGTCACGCATCCCGGTGGCAGCG
>CAJBSR010000165.1 GCA_903958285.1 uncultured Sphingomonadales bacterium | reverse complement strand
TGGATGACGATCTGCGTGTTGCGGGCGATGCGCGCTGAAAAGTCCGTCGGCAGCGCAATGGCTTCATCGAGCGCATTGGTGTGAAGCGACTGGGTGCCGCCCAGCATCGCCGCCATGGCTTCAATCGTCGTGCGGATGACGTTGTTATAGGGGTCCTGCTCGGTCAGCGAGACGCCCGACGTCTGGCAGTGGGTGCGCAGCATCTTGGAGCGCTCGTCCTGCGCGCCGAGGTTCGTCATCACGCGGTGCCACAGCACGCGAGCCGCGCGCAGCTTCGCCACTTCCATGAAAAAGTTCATGCCAATGGCGAAGAAAAAGCTCAGACGGCCTGCGAACTTATCGATGTCGAGCCCTGAAGCGACGCCATATTTCACATATTCCATGCCGTCGGCGATGGTGAAGGCAAGCTCCTGCACCTGCGTCGCGCCGGCTTCTTGCATGTGATAGCCGGACATGGAAATGCTGTTGAATTTAGGCATCTTCTGGCTGGTGAAGGCGAAGATGTCTGAGATGATGCGCATCGAGGGTTCGGGCGGATAGATATAAGTGTTCCGCACCATGAACTCTTTGAGGATGTCGTTCTGGATCGTGCCGTCGAGCTGTTCAACGGGCACGCCCTGCTCTTCGCCCGCGACAATGAAGAAGGCGAGGATCGGGATGACGGCGCCGTTCATCGTCATGGAAACCGACATCTGATCGGGCGGAATGCCGTCGAACAGGATCTTCATGTCTTCAACGCTGTCGATAGCGACACCGGCCTTGCCGACATCGCCCACAACGCGCGGGTGATCACTGTCATAGCCCCGGTGCGTGGCGAGATCGAAGGCGACCGACAGGCCCTTTTGTCCGGCCGCAAGGTTGCGGCGGTAGAAGGCGTTCGATTCCTCGGCGGTCGAAAAGCCCGCATATTGGCGGATCGTCCAAGGGCGTCCGGCATACATAGAGGCGCGAACCCCGCGCGTGAACGGCGCAAAGCCCGGCAGCCCCGGATCAGCGGTCACATCTTCCGCTGTGTAAAGCGGCTTCACGGCAATGCCCTCCGGCGTTTGCCAGGTGAGGTCCTTACCCTTCACTTCCTTGGCCGCTGCGGCCTGCCAGTCTTCGTATGTGGTCATCTGATTTTCCAAAACACCGTTCGGGCTGAGCCTGTCGAAGCCCTGCCCTTTTGTTTGCTCCGTTCGCCCCGCGCCCAGAAATGACGGTCCTTCGACAAGCTCAGGACGAACGGATGCGGGTTTAACGCCCCTTAAATTCCGGCTTGCGCTTCTGCAGGAACGCCATACCGCCTTCCATCGCATCCTCGGACGAACCCGCAATCCGCTGCCCTTCGGCTTCGGCGAGGAGCTGTTCGGAATAGCTGTTTTCCATGGCGACAAGGATGTTCTTGCGCATCGTGGCGTAAGCAAGCGTCGGGCCATTGGCGAGGCGGGTGGCGAGTGCGCGGGCTTCGGCCATCAGGTTAGCATCTTCGACAACCTTGTAGATCATGCCCCAATCGAGCGCCTTTTCTGGGCCGATCTTTTCGCCAAGCATCATCATTTCGGTCGCGCGCGCCTTGCCGACCATGCGTGGCAGCATCCAGCTGGCACCACCATCCGGCACAAGGCCGATGTTGACGAAGGCCTGAAGGAAATAGCCGCTCTTGCCCGCGATCACGAAGTCACCTGCAAGGCCGATCGAGCAGCCGACACCGGCGGCCGCGCCGTTGACGGCGGTGATGACGGGAATGTTGAGCCGCGCGAGGTTCATCATCATCGGGTTATAATGCCGGGTGAGTGCGATGTAGCTTCCCTCACCGCCGGAGATCGACTTGCCACCGCGCGCCTGAAGATCAGCGCCCGAACAGAACCCGCGACCCGCGCCCGTGATGATCAGGCAGCGTGCGTCACCCAAGGTCGACAGCGCGTCGTTGATCTCCCCCGCCATGTCCAGGCTGCACGCGTTCATCCGCTCCGGGCGGTTGAGCGTGATGGTGGCAATCTTATCGGTGACGTCCACCGTGATCGTTTCGTAGGTCATGTTGTTCTCCTGTCCTCTCCAAATCAGTAAGCCCCTCCCTTCCAAGGGAGGGGTTTGGGGTGGGTTTGTGCGTCATAGGCTCGCTTGCGCTCGCACCCACCCCCGTCCCCTCCCTTGGAAGGGAGGGGTGAAGGATCAATGCCCCTTCGGCGTCTCCATAATCTCAGTTAGAACCCCGCCCATATCCTTGGGATGGACGAAGAAAATCAGCGTGCCATGCGCGCCGATGCGGGGTTCGCCCAACACGCGCTTGCCCAGCGCTTCGAATTCAGCCTTGGCAGCGTAAATATCCGGCACTTCGTAGCACATGTGGTGCTGGCCCCCTTGCGGGTTCTTCTCCAAGAACGACGCGATGGAGGTGTTGCCCGGCAGCGGCTCGATCAGCTCAATCTGCGTGCCGTTGAGCGCACCCTCCGCGCCCGGCGTATCAACGAAGCACACCTTCACGCCCTGCGACGGCAGGTCGAACGGATCATGGATCTTCGTTGCACCCATCACATCGCGGTAAAAGACGATGCTATCCGCAATGGAGGGCGTCGCGACGCCGATATGGTTGAGACGGCCTAGTTTCATATTGACGTCCTCACAGCGGAATGTTGTCATGCTTCTTCCAAGGGTTCTCCAGCTGCTTGTTCCGCAGCTTTCTCAACCCCAGCGCGATCCGCTTCCGCGTCGAGTGCGGATAAATCACCTCATCAATGAAGCCCTTGCTCGCCGCCACGAACGGGTTGGCGAAGCGGTCTTCATATTCCTTGGTGCGCTCGGCGATCTTTTCGGGGTCGCCGATGTCGGAGCGGAAGATGATCTCCACAGCGCCCTTGGCACCCATGACTGCGATTTCGGCGGTCGGCCAGGCGTAGTTGAGGTCGCCGCGCAGATGCTTTGAGGCCATGACATCATAGGCGCCGCCATAGGCTTTGCGCGTGATGACGGTGATCTTCGGCACGGTCGCTTCGGCATAGGCGAAGAGCAGCTTGGCACCATGTTTGATAATGCCGTTATGCTCCTGGCTGACACCGGGGAGGAAGCCCGGCACGTCGACAAAGGTGATGATCGGGATTTCAAACGCATCGCAGAAGCGGACGAAGCGTCCTGCCTTTTTCGACGCGTTAATGTCGAGGCAACCTGCGAGAACCGTCGGCTGGTTGGCCACCACGCCGACCGTGCGGCCTTCAATGCGGCCAAAGCCCACGATGATGTTGCCCGCATGGGTCGGCTGCACTTCAAAGAAATCGCCCTCGTCGACCGTCTTCCGGATCACCTCATGCATGTCATACGGCATCGTCGCACTTGCCGGGATGACGGTGTCGAGGCTCGGCTCCAACCGGTCATAGGGGTCAGATGTCGGCCGTTCCGGCACGCCCATCCGGTTGTTTTCCGGCAGGTAATCGAAGAAGTCCCGCGCGGCGAGCAGCGCTTCGATATCATTTTCAAAGGCGTTATCCGCGACACCGGATTTGCTGGTGTGCGTGACTGCGCCGCCCAGTTCTTCCTGCGTCACGACTTCGTTGGTGACGGTCTTCACAACGTCCGGGCCGGTGACAAACATGTAGCTGCTGTCCTTCACCATGAAGATGAAGTCCGTCATCGCGGGCGAATAGACGGCCCCGCCCGCGCACGGCCCCATGATGAGGCTCAGCTGAGGGACAACGCCCGAGGCCAGCGTATTGCGCTGAAACACCTCTGCATAGCCGCCAAGGGAGGCCACGCCTTCCTGAATGCGCGCGCCGCCGCTGTCATTGATGCCGATGACAGGTGCGCCCACCTTCATCGCATTGTCCATCACCTTGCAGATTTTCTGCGCATGCCGTTCGGAGAGCGATCCGCCAAACACGGTGAAGTCTTGCGAGAACACGAACACCAACCGCCCGTTGATCGTGCCGGAGCCTGTGACCACGCCGTCCCCGGGGATCTTGGTCGCTTCCATGCCGAAGTCGGTGCAATTATGCTCCACATACATGTCGAGCTCTTCAAACGAGCCTTCATCCAGCAGGACGTCGAGCCGTTCCCGCGCGGTCAGGCGGCCCTTGGAATGTTGCGCATCGATGCGCTTCTGTCCGCCACCCATGCGGGCGGCTTCACGGCGCTTTTCGAGTTCTGCGATGTTCGACGACATGGCGATCCCTTTATTGGAATTTGAAGCGCGCTGTTTGGAAGGGGAAGAGAGCAATGTCCAATGTGAATTTGCGAAGTTGCGAAGTCGAAGTTTGCAAAGTAAGAAAGCCCAGCATCTCTCCCCTCGAGGGAGAGAAAGACTTGGCTTGGCAGCGTGCTGCTTAGCAAGTCTTGTGAGGGGGAGCCCCCTCTCCAACTTCGCCTGGCTGCACGGCAGCAAGGCTACGTATCCTCTCCCTCGAGGGGAGAGGAGGAGGTTAGAGAATGTCCAAACGCCGTATCTTCGCCGGTCAGCGCCTCCGCGAGCTCCGCTCTGGCCGAAGCCTGAAGCAATCCGACATGGCGCTGCGGCTGGGCATATCCGTCTCCTATCTTTCACAACTGGAAAGTGACGACCGCCCCCTCACCCCGGCTTTGCTCGAAATCCTCGCGCGAGACTTCCCGCTCGATTGGCAGGTATTTGAAGAGGATGCGACCACGCGGCGCTTTGCGGCCTTACGCGAGGCGGCGGCCGACCCGCTCTTTCCCAATCCGCTCACGCCGGAACAGGTAGCGCGCATCGCTGAACAGCAACCTGCCCTCGCAGATCAGTTCGTCACTTTGCACGCCGCCTATCGGAACGCGGGGCAGCGACTCCAGATTGTCGATGAGGCATTGGGCGCCGATCAGGCGGATGGTAGTCGGCTCCCCTGGGAAGAGGTGCGCGACTGGTTCCACAATGCGGGCAATTATGTCGATGTGCTCGACCGCGCCGCAGAACTCTTGGGCGACAAGTTACGCGGTACTCAGGCCACTCCTGCGCTTGAGGGGCTGGAACTTTATCTGCGCAACGCCTTGTCGGTTTCGCTCGTCTATGCCGGAAGCACGGGTTTGCGCGACTACGATGCGCAGATGGGGCATCTCATCATCGATCAGGGCCAGCCGGTGGAAAGCCAGCGGTTCCAATTGGCGCACCAATTGTCGGCTCTGGCCTTGCACAATGAGATCAGCTTGGTGGTCGAACAAGCGGGCCTCCGCACAGCCGCAGCACGCCAACTCTTATCGGTCGGCCTTGCCAATTACGCGGCGGGGGCGTTGCTGATGCCCTATACCCGCTTTCGGGACGACGCCCGGACGGTGCGGCATGATATAGACCGCCTGCGCCAGCAGTTCGGCGTCAGCTTTGAACAGGCCTGCCATAGGCTATCCACGCTCCAGCGACCCTCTGCACGCGGCATTCCTTTCTTCTTCTGCCGTGTGGATATGGCGGGAAACATCACCAAGCGACATTCGGCCACGCGGTTGCAGTTCGCCCGCTTCGGGGGCGCCTGCCCCTTGTGGATCGTGCATGAGGCGGTCGCGATCCCTGACCGCATCCTCGTTCAGCTCGCCGAGACGCCTGATGGCGTGCGCTACGTCTCTATGGCGAAGGGGCTGGTAAAGCCTTCCGGCAGCTATGACCGCGCCCCGCGCCGTTACGCAGTGGCGCTCGGCTGTGAGGCGGATCATGCCCGCGAATTCGTCTACGCCGACGGGTTGGACCTCACCTCCCCGCGCGCGGCGACGAAGATCGGCGTTTCGTGCCGGCTGTGCCCGCGCATGGATTGTGATCAACGCGCCTTCCCGCCGTCCGACCGCGACATCATTGTCGATCCAGACCGCCGGGATGTGGTGCCTTACCGCCTCGCTTAGACCTTCACGATCCCGAGCCGGATCATGTCGCGCGCGGTATCAAGGATGCTCTCAGCCGGATCGCGCGTCTTCCACCCGAATACGTCCAGCGCATGTTGGGCGCTTGTGTCGCGGACATTATCGAGTTCCCCCACGACCTGCTTCACGACAGGATCGAGCAGAGCGAACAGCTTTACGAGGACGTTCGGCAGCGTCCGTGTCGGCACCTTACGGGCCTGCTGGCCGAGCCCTGATTTCAGGATAGCAGCGACGTCCCCCAGCCACAAGAACGGCCCGGCGGCAATGAAGCGTTCGCCCGCCATGTTCGGTGCTGTAAGGCATCGGACATGAAGGTCGGCCACGTCGCGGACATCGACCACCGAAAAGCCTATTCTCGGAAGCCCCGGCATTGATCCTTCGACCAGTTTTTTGATTGCTTCGAGAGAAGTCGAAAAATCGGCCGCCAGCAAAGGCCCCAGGACCAGGGAAGGATTGACGGTGACAAACTCCAAGTCCGGCGCATTTGCCGCGACCCAGTCTCGTGCTGCCCTCTCCGCAATTGTCTTGGATTTCACATAGGCATAGGCGTCGGGGCTGTCTGGATTGGTCCAATCTGCCTCGGTAAAGTGGTGCTTGGAACCGCCATGGCCATAGGCAACCGCCGCCACAGATGACGTCATGACGAACCGTTTGATCCCCGCCTCTTTGGCGAAGCGGAGCGCGCGCAAAGCCCCTTCCCGCGCCGGCGCAATAAGTTCATCCGCATGCTTGGGTGCATTGGCAGGCAATGGCGAGGCCACGTGCGCGGCATGCGAACATCCCGCCATGGCCTCTGCCCAGCCTTCATCGCTCAATAGATCGGCGGCAAAGAATGTGAGCTTGCTGTTGTCAACATTGAGCCAGCCGCGGACATCTGCCTCACGCGCCAAATTCCGGATTGTGGTGTTGACCTGCCAGCCTTCGGCAATCAGCTGACGGATCAGAAAGCCCGCGATATAGCCGCTTCCACCCGATACAAAGACGTGTCCTGCCATTTGTCCGCTCCTCATTTTGTCTGGGACCAGACTAGTGGCAAATCGAAACCGTCACAATCACCATGCAGGGGCTTGCCACCATGGCGGGTTTTTCCCATTAGCCATACATCTAAGGGGAGTGTGTGATGTCGGATCAAGACCTGTTTCCTGTTCCTGCCGAATGGGCGAAGAAGGCACGCGTCAACGCGGCAAAATACACGGAAATGTATGGCCGGTCTCTGGCCGATCCCGGCACATTCTGGCTGGAACAGGCCAAGCGGTTGGATTGGATCAAGCGCCCGGAAATCGC
>CAJBSR010000164.1 GCA_903958285.1 uncultured Sphingomonadales bacterium | reverse complement strand
TTGCAGCTTTTGCCCTTGGTTGGTTATCCTACCGGCGCTCACTAGTTACTGTTGTGGCGGCCTCGACTGCGCTGTCCGCCGGTCTTACGCTTGCATTCGGCTTGCTCCCCGCTGAGCCCATCATCTTGCTTACTGCAGCATTTCTGCTGGGACTGGCAGTCAACACAACACAGATTGGTATCTATGCTATAATTCCAGGTCTTTTTCCGGCTCGGATAAGGGCGAGTGCGACTGGTCTCGCAATTGGCATTGGCAGGATTGGGTCCGTCGTCGGCCCATGGCTGGCAGGTACGCTCCTCACAATGGGTTGGACCACGGGACAACTCTTCGCAGCAATGGCTACCCCTTATCTGGTCGCCGTTTTCCTTTTGCTCGGTCTCAAAAAGTGGGAACGCCACTAGAGCGCAAAAATTGACAGCGCATAGGCACTAGCCAAGATTGAACAATTGAGCTTGGCGTGAACAGTCTATGCAGATGAAATGAACATTTCGCCTGAATCCCTTATTGACCCCAGCCACACGGGTATTTTTGTGGGTCGCTTCGAGTCGCTTGGCGGTGCGCCAAGCGTTGCCATCAAGGATTGCTTCGACATAGCTGGCGAAGTCACGACAAGCGGATCGCGAGCGCTTGTGGGAGCCGCCCCCGCTAATTCAGACGCTGAGGTCGTCACCCGCCTGCGGAATGCTGGCTACGCAATCGCCGGTCGGGCCAATATGCACGAACTGGCTTATGGTGTGACCGGAATCAATAGCTGGACCGGAACGCCTACAAATCCAAACTACCCCGCACTGGTGCCGGGCGGCTCATCGAGCGGTTCGGCCGTAGCGGTAGCTAAAGGGCTTGTTGATTTTGCCATAGGTACTGACACTGGCGGCTCGATCCGGGTGCCAGCGACATGCTGCGCCATTGTCGGGTTCAAGCCGACATTTGGACGCGTCAGCCGCTTGGGGGTACATCCGGCGGTCAGCAGTCTCGACTGCGTTGGCCCATTAGCGCGCAACGTGGAGACAATTGAAAAGGCGATGGTAATCCTTGCGCCGGATTGGCAATCGACTGTGGCAGGCAAGGCAGACGCTAAGGTGGCCTGGTTTCCACTCGATGGCGAAACCGCAATATTGGCCCATGTCCGGGATCAGGCCGCCGCCTGTTTTACGCTTGTCGATGCGGATCTTCCCGGATTCAATGAGGCGTCCGACGCCGGATTAACAGTGATTGGCCGCGAAACCTGGAATGCCTGCGGTCATTTGACCGAAACAGGGTTGGTTGGCCGCGACGTGCATGATCGGCTGCTGATGTCTGCTGGGATCATCGACACGCAAGTCGCCGAAGCGGAGGCGGTCCGCAAGGAGTTTGCGGCAGTGGTTGACAGGCTGCTCGATCGTTTTGATGTTATTGCGCTTCCGGCTATGACCCATGCAGTTCCTTCGCTGCTGGAGGTGGCAAGTTCTGCTGCACCCAAGCCCATTACATTGGCTTGCCGCCCGTTCAACCTATCAGGGCACCCGGCGATTGCGCTTCCAGTGGGCGAAGTCGATGGTCGCCCTGTTTCGTTGCAGTTGGT
>CAJBSR010000163.1 GCA_903958285.1 uncultured Sphingomonadales bacterium | reverse complement strand
GCGAGACGCCAAAGGGGCCTGTGCGCATCATCTGGTCGAGCATCTCACGCGGGGTTGGGCCGTCTGCCTTATGGCCTGAAATCGCCCCGGCCAGTCCGCGCAGAATTTCCCAATCGGCAAGGGTCTCCGCATCCTTTTCAAACAAGGGCGGCGAATATTTGGCGAAGCTGCGGATCGCGATGGGCAGCAGGAACAGGCCGTAATGATCCTTCTCCAGCGGCCCCGCCGGCGGCAGGATGTAGTGCGCCCGCCGACTCGTGGCGTTGAGATACATGTCGACCGAGACCATCAGGTCGAGACCCGCCAGTGCCTTATCCAGCCGCGTGCCATTGGGGGTGGAGAGCACAGGGTTGCCCGCAACGACAAACAGCGCCTTGATCTGGCCCTCACCCGGCGTTTCCATTTCCTCGGCCATGGCCGACGACGGAAATTCACCTAGAACCTCACGATGGCCGGAGACGCGGGAGTGGTGCTTGCCAATGCTGCCGGGGCCGAACAGGTGCAACAGGTCCACCACCGGCGCGCCACAGAGCAGCCCGCCTTCGCGGTCGAGTTGACCGGAGACGATATTGGCCACCGCCACCAGCCAGGTGGTGAGCGTGCCAAAGCTCTGCGTCGAAGCGCCCATGCGTCCGTAAAGTGCAGCAGGGCCGGACAGCATGCGTTCCGCCAGATGGTTGACGTCTTCGGCGGACACATTCGCGCGCGCAAGGCAGTCAGCCACGTCGAAGGGCTCCAGTGCCACCCAAAGCGCATCGACATTGCGGACGTAAGTCGCCGCTTCCGGCAAGCCCTTTGCCTTCATCGTCTTCAACAGGGCAATCAGCAGGAAGGCATCGCTGCCGGGGCGCACGAAGATATGCCGGTCGGCGATCTTCGCGGTCTCGCTGCGGCGCGGGTCGATGACGATCAGCTCCCCGCCGCGCGCCTGCAAGTCCTTCACCCGGTTGCGGAAATCAGGCACGGTCCAGACGCTGCCATTGGAGGCCATGGGGTTGCCGCCCAGAATGATCATCGTCTGCGTACGGTCAATGTCAGGCACCGCCCAAAAACCTGAATGGCCATAGAGCCGGATATTGGCGACATGGTGCGGCATCTGGTCCACCGTGCTCGCCGAAAAGACGTTCTTGGTCCGCAGCGCCTTTTTAAGGTCGCCGGATGTCAGCACATTGCCATAGCTGTGGGCATTGGGGTTGCCGACATAAAGCGCGGTCGACGCCGGATCGCGCGCCATGATCGCGCGGGTTTTTTCACCAATCTCGGCAAAGGCCTGATCCCAGCTGATCTCCTGCCAGTCCTCGCCCACGCGCTTCATCGGGCGGCGGAGGCGGTCGGGATCGTTCTGGAGATCGGCAATTGCCGTGGCCTTGGGGCAGATATGCCCCCGGCTCATCGCATTGTCAGGATCGCCCTTGATGGAGAGAATATCACGCCCCTCTGCCATCACGATGACACCGCAATTGGCCTCGCAGATATGGCATGTGCGGCGATGGGTGACGGGCATAAAGGCTCTCCGGGCTATTTTCTTTTCTCGCCCTATGATGTCGCGGGAAGGCCT
Organism: uncultured Sphingomonadales bacterium; assembly: GCA_903958285.1. Taxonomy (GTDB): domain Bacteria; phylum Pseudomonadota; class Alphaproteobacteria; order Sphingomonadales; family Sphingomonadaceae; genus Aquisediminimonas. The sequence goes on along the minus strand of CAJBSR010000163.1, from coordinate 10,828 downwards.
GGCGGGCAAGCGATAGTCGCATGGCTTGAGCGATGGCGGACATCGACATATCTGCAACACTCATCAGGAATTGCGCAGGCAAGGCATGGATTTTGCGTCATTTCTTGGCAAGATGCCCCCATTGTCGCCAAGTCAAAATGAGGAAACACCCCATGAAGAATGCCATTCGCGCCATCACGCTGGCCTCTCTCGCCGCTTCTGCCCTCACCATTGCTGCCCCGGCGATGGCACAGGAAGGCGAGGCCGCAGGCCCCCTCGACATCGAATTCACGCTCGCTGGCGTCTCGGACTATCGCTTCCGCGGCATCTCGCTCAGCGATAAGGATCCCGCCTTCCAGCCCTCGCTGACCGTGACCCACAAATCCGGTCTTTTCGTGTCTGCCTGGGCTTCCAACGTTGCCGACAATGGTGGTGATGACATTGAAGTCGATCTGACCGCCGGCTGGTCCGGTACCGCTGGCCCTGTCGACGTGAGCATTAGTGGGATTTATTATGTTTATCCCGGCGCATCGGGCCTCGACTATGTCGAAGCGCTCGGATCGGTCGGCACGGGCGTCGGTGCGGGCAGCGTTGCCCTCAACCTCGGCTATGTGCCCAGCCAGAACAACACCGGCAATCAGGACAATGTCTATGTTGCTGTTTCCGGGGAATATCCGCTCGGCGAAACCGGCTTGACGCTCAACGGATCCTTCGGGATTGAAGATGGTGCCTTTGCCGACAAGAAGAAGGATTGGTCGATTGGTGCCGATTATGAGCTTGCCGGGTTCACCCTTGGCGTGAAATATATCGACACGGCCCACACGTCCGGCAATCCGCTGGGTAAGGCCGGTGCTGTTTTTTCGGTCAGCAAATCCTTCTGACCCACAGCGCATGAAACGGGAGGGTGCGCCCTAGCGCACAATGACATCATGGCGACGAACCTTGCGACCTGGATTACAGAGCATGGTGTCAGCGAAGTGGAGTGCATCGTCCCGGACATGAATGGCGTGCAGCGCGGAAAGGTGCTGCCCGCCAACAAGTTCCTGTCCAGCGTGAAGGAAAACACGCTGCGCATTCCCGGCAGCATTTTCTCCGTCACGATCAACGGCGAATATCCCGAGGGCATCGGGCACATCATCCCGGAATATGATCCCGACCAGATGATGGTGCCCGATCCCGAGACGATCCGTGAGGCCCCCGGCTTTGCGACGCCGACGGCCTATGTCATTGCCGATGCCTTCACCAAAGACGGCGCGCCGGTGGCCATTGCCCCGCGCATGATCCTGAAGCGCGTGCTCAAACTCTATGAAGACCGCGGCTGGCGGCCCGTCATCGCGCCGGAAGTTGAGTTCTATCTCGTCTCGCAGAACACAGATCCGGACTTCCCCTTGGTGCCGCCGACCGGCCGGTCAGGTCGCCCGGAAACGGCGAGCCAGCCATATGGGCTGGAGGCCCTGACCGAGTTCGAAGAGTTTATCGAACACACTTATGAGTGGTGCGAGAAGGCCGGGATCAACATCGACACGATGATCCATGAATCAGGCGCCGCGCAGTTGGAAGTGAACTTCCTTCACGGTGATCCACTGAAGCTGGCCGATGAAGTGTTGCTGTTCAAACGCCTCGTCCGTCAGGTCGCGCTACAGCACGGCGTTTACGCGACCTTCCTTGCCAAGCCGATGAGCGATCAGCCCGGCAGCGCGATGCACATCCACCAGTCGGTCCTCGATATCGATACGGGCCGCAATATCTTCAGCACGCAGGCCGGCAAGGACAGCGCGCTGTTCCGCAGCTATATTGCCGGGCTTGCCCGGCTGTTACCGCAGGTGACGCCCATGTTTGCGCCCAACGTCAACAGCTTCCGCCGAATGCGGCCCGACAGTGATGCCCCGATCAACGTCCAATGGGGCACCGACAACCGATCGTGCGGATTGCGCATCCCGATTTCGGACCCGAAGAACCGGCGTATCGAAAACCGCCTGCCGGGGGCAGACAGCAATCCCTATCTCGCCATGGCCGCCTCTTTGATCTGCGGATACATCGGTATGGTGGACCGGATGGTGCCGCCCAAGCCGATCGCAGGCAGTGCCTATAACCGCGCACGGACATTGCCCCGAACACTGGAAGGTGCGCTCGACCGCTTCTCGCACTGCAAGCCGGTCAAGCAGCTTCTGGGCGAAGATTTTTTTGAGATTTTCTATGCCATCAAAGAATGTGAACTGTTCAACTACCAGTCGGTGATCAGTTCATGGGAGCGTGAGCATTTGTTGCTCCGCGTCTGATATGGGCCGAATTCCAAATCCGTTTGTCCCGAGCGAAGTCGAGGGACGTTGGTGCCAAGTGTCTCGACGTCGCTCGACACGAACGGGATAGAGGGCGGTGTTCGACAATTACTATGCGGCTACCGCCAACCGGCAGCGCCAGCCGCAACCCTTAAGAGGCGAGACGGCCTGTGACGTCGTCGTCATCGGCGGCGGGTTCACCGGCGTGGCCGCTGCCCTTGCCTGTGCGGAAAAGGGATTTTCGGTCATCCTGTTGGAAGCCGAAACCATCGGCTTTGGCGCATCAGGGCGCAATGGCGGGCAGCTGATCCCCGGCCTACGCTGGTCGATGCGCGAGATGGAAGCCGAATTTGGTGCGGAGCGCGCCCAGGCGATTTTCGACGTTGCGTGGGGCGCCCGCGACCTTGTGTGGGGTCGGGTCGCCCGCCACAAGATCGACTGTGATCTCACGTCCGGTCACTTAGAGGCGGCCTATAAGCCCGCGCATCTGGACGATATGGCGGCTGAGGCAGAATTGCTGGACACCCGCTTCGGCTACAAGACGACGATCCTCGACCGCGCAGGCTTGGCCGAACAAATCCGCGCTGCCGGCTATCATGGCGGGCTCTATGACCCACAAGGCGGCCATTTTCATCCGCTCAACTATGTTCTCGGGTTGGCAGGCGCCGCAGAGGATGCGGGCGTCCAAATCTTTGAAAAGAGCCGCGTCGCAGAGGTGATCGATCAAGGCACAGTGACCGTGCGAACCGCGCAGGGCAGCGTCCGCGCGGCGCATGCCATTCTCGCCACCGATGCCTGGATGGAGGAGATCGACCCTGGTCTCGCCCGCTTCACCATCCCGATCATGAACTACAATGTCGCAACCGCGCCGATCCCGAACGCCGATGACCTTCTGCCCAGCAACGCCGCCGTCGCGGATAGCCGGTTCGTCCTCAATTATTTTCGCCTGTCTGCCGATAAGCGCCTGCTGTTCGGCGGCGGTGAAAAATATGTGCAGACGCCACCGGCCGATATCGCCGCGTTCGTGCGGCGCCACATTGTTGAGGTGTTCCCCCAATTGGCGGACACCCCTATCGACTATCAATGGGGCGGCGCTGTTTCGGTGAGCATGAACCGGCTGCCGATCCTAGGGCGGCGCGGCAATGTGTTTCATGCCTTCGGATTTTCCGGCCATGGCGCGCTGGTCACGACGCTGGCGGGGGAGCTTGTCGCCGAAGCGCTGGCGGGGACGGCATCACGTTTTGACGTCATGGCGTCTTTGCCAAAACGGCCTTTTCCCGGTGGAAAATGGATGCGCCGTCCCTTGGCGACGCTTGGACTTCTCTGGTACGCGCTCAAGGACCGTTTATGATTTCCGGCTGCCGGTCGTGAACGAGGGGAACGGGAAAGAACGATCATGATCGACCGCAACCGCATTGCCACCTGCCGTGCCGAAGAAGAGGCGCGCTTCATTGCTGCCAACCCCAAATCGGCGGACGCTGCGCTGGACCGCAAGCGCGGCTGGCATCAGGGCGTGCCTTTCCATTGGATGCGCGATTGGCCCTCGCCGTTTCCGCTGACCGCCAAGACCGCGCAGGGGTCGACGCTGACCACGCTGGACGGGCAGGTGCTCGACGATTTCTGTCTGGGCGATACCGCATCGATGTTCGGCCATTCGCCCGAGCCACTCGCTCTCGCCCTCGCCCAGCAGGCGCAGGAGGGGCTGAGCTACATGCTCCCGAGCCAGAAGGCGGCCGATGTCGGCCTGATGCTCGCCACCCGCTTTCACCACCCGCATTGGCAGCTGACGACCACTGCCTCTGAAGCCAACCGCGCCGCCATCCGCTGGGCGCGGGGCATCACGGGGCGGGACAAGATCCTCATCTTCAATGGCTGCTATCACGGCGCGGTCGATGATGTGTTTGTCGATCTGCGCGATGGCGTGCCCGAAACACGGCGCAGCCTTGTCGGTCAGGTGTGGGACGTGCGTGACCACACCATTGCCATCGAGTTCAATGACGGCCGTGCGCTTGAGGCAGCATTAGAGGCCGGCGACATCGCCGCGGTCCTTGCCGAGCCGGTGATGACCAATTGCGGCATGGTGCTGCCGCGCCCCGGCTTCCTTGCCCTGATGCGGGAAGCGACGGCGCGGACGGGCACGCTCCTCATCTGGGATGAAACGCACACTATCTCCTCCGGCCCCGGTGGCCATTCGGGCAGCTATGGTCCGGCGGGCGACATGTTCGTCATCGGCAAGTCGATCGGCGGCGGCGTGCCGTGCGCGGCCTTCGGCTTTTCGCATGAGGTCGCCACCCGGATGGAGGCCTATCGCGCCACCCTGACGCCCGGCCATTCGGGGATCGGCACGACGCTGTCTGCCAATGCGCTGGCGATCTCAGCGATGCACGCCATGCTCGACGATGTGATGTCGCCGCACGCCTATAGCCATATGCTCGGCCTTGGGCAGATGCTCGCCGGGCGCATCGAAGGCGTGATTGATCGGCATAATCTGCCCTGGCATGTGTCAAGCGTCGGCGCGCGGGTGGAGATCGTCTGCGCGGCCAAGCCGCCCACCAATGGCACAGAAGCCCGCGCGGCGATGGACCATGATCTGGAAAGCCTGATCCACCTGATGCTCGTCAACCGCGGCACCTTGCTGGCGCCGTTCCACAATATGATGCTGGTCAGCCCCGTAACGACGGTGGAGCAGGTCGGCCGATTGGCGGACCATCTGGACGACGCGGTTTCAGCGCTGCTTTCCTGACGCGCGCACGCTGATCTTCTTCCGCTTGGCAAGGGCAAAGTCGACCGCCTCCTGCGCTTTCTCCAAAAGCTTTGGCACATGACGGTGCTGGTCCCGCGCCGCTGCTTCCAGCGCTTCGAGGATCGCTGCACGGTGGAGCGGATCGCCCTTGAGCCGCGCCCCAAGCGAGGCACCAACGTCGAGGTCGTTCAGGTCCCCCAGATGCTCCTGCGCATCCGCCAAACGGTCGAGCCGCAACCGGTCCAACGTCTTGCGCTCGGGATCACGCAACAGGCTGGTGAAGAACTCCGTGGCATAGCGCAGCCGCTTCAGCCCGATGCGGATACGGTGCCGCGCTTCGGGTGAGATATCGGCAAGGTGCCCCGATTTCCGGCGGAGCTTGCGCCGCCAGCTTTTCAAGAGCGCACGCGTGGCCTGACGGAGCGGCAGATCATCCGGCTGTGGCCCACCAAGATGTTCGGCCCAATGCACCGTTCCGGCCAACAGATTTTGAAAAGACGCGCTCTGGATCAGACCCACCATCGACGCATAGGCCTGCGCCCGTTCTTCCGCGAGGGCGCGGCGCACATCGGCGCCTGTTTCGGTGTCGGGCCCTTTTCCGATCCGTGCGAGGATGACATCAAGATCCCGCGCGGTGCCCATCACCCCAATGGCGGCACCCCATTCCGCATCCAGCACCGGGGCATCGGCATCCTCCAGCATGTCATGGGCAAGGCGCAGCGCGACACGCAAGCGCCGCAAGGCAACCCGCATCTGATGCAGGCCTTCAGGCAGGCTGAAAATCACCAGCGCATCAACATTGGCCAGAAACTGTCCAATGCTGCCCCACACAATCCGACGCAGCGCAGCCCGTGTGCCGATATTGGCGGGCAGGCGGATGGGACGCGCCTTGACCGCAACGGGCGGTGCCCCGTCAACCAAGCGATAGCCGGCGGCCGACTTGCTGGTGGTCGACCAATAGAGCTCAGGCCCCAACGACAGCGCACGCACAAGCCCAAGCAGGTCCTTCAAACTGCCCGACAGCAGCTCCAGCTCCAATTCACACATAGGGGCCGTCCGGCCTCCGGCGGTCACATGCCCCTCATCAAAGGCCAGTTCGATTTTGGAACGGCCAAAGGCGACCGCCCGGACGTCCCGGTCCACGACGAGGCTGAAGGCAGGCTTTAGATCGGCGCCCTTGGCGGCCTTGATCACAAGGCGCGCGGCTTGGGGCGGCAGCGCTCCGAGATCAAGCTGCGGACCCTCTAGCGGGGCGTTCCATTCCGCGCGGGAAATGGCCTTGCCAGTCGCCCCGCGCTTCACGGTTATCTCGCAGCTTTTGCCGTCATTCCGAACACGCAAAGCGAGGTGTGCGGCGGCGAGCCTCTGGTCAGGCGTATCATAATAGACGGTCGAGAAATGCCGAGTCCGACCCTCGCCTTGCAGCATGTCCATCGACCGCAGGTGCGCAAGCATGGCGGCGGATGCGGCCAGCTTCAGTTCGATCTCATGCCCGTCTGTCATAGCCCGGCGCCCATCTGTTTAAGGTGGGGAGGGTAACACCCGACGGCACAGGACGCGACTCTTCATCCAGCGGCGCTGCGTGTCCGGCTTGACGGAGGCCCTGCACTCCCCGCACAAGGCCTTTATGACCAGCAAGACGTCCTCGCATCAGATCGCGCAACTTTCCGAAGCAGAAGCCTTTTTCAAGGCCCATCCGGAGGTTGACGCCATCGACATCATCTTCACCAACATGTGCGGCGTGCCGCGCGGCAAGCGGCTGCGCGCGCATGAAGTGCTGGGTGTCTACAAAGAAGGCCGCTTCCTGCCCGGCTCTGCCGTCATCGTTGATATTACCGGGCGCGACACCGAGGAAACAGGCCTCGTCTGGGAAGATGGCGATGCCGACCGGCGCATCCATCCGATCCCCGGCACGCTGGTGCCGACCCCTTGGGCCGGGCCAAATGCCGCGCAGTTCCTGACCGGCTTTTATGAGCTGGACGGCACACCCAATGATCTTGACCCTCGCCATGTGCTGGGCCGCGTGATCGACCGGCTGGCAGGGCATGGCCTGACGCCCGACGTTGCGGTGGAACTGGAATTCTATCTGGTCGATGCCAAGCGCGGCAAAGATGGTCGCCCGACGCCTGCCCGCTCACCCTCTTCAGGGGAAACGCCGCACGACATTCAGGTCTATGGTCTGGCCGAGATGGAGGACTTCCGGCCCTTCTTCGATGATCTTTATGCCTGTGCTGCCGCGCAGAATCTTCCACTGGAAGCCGCCATATCCGAATATGCGCCCGGCCAGTTTGAAATGACGCTCGCGCACAAGGCCAACGCCCTTCAGGCCTGTGATGATGCCATCATGCACAAGCGCATGGTGAAGGCCATCGCGCAGAAGCACGGCATGGAAGCGACCTTCATGGCCAAGCCGTTTGAACATAGCGCGGGCAATGGCATGCACCTGCACGCCTCGATGCTCGACGCGTCGGGCAAAAACGCCTTTGCCAGCGAAGACCCGCAAGGCACGCCGCTGCTGCGCCACGCCATTGCCGGGATGCAGGCCACCATCGGCGACGCCTTCCTGATCTTTGCGCCCAACGCCAACAGCTACCGGCGTTTCAAGGCGAACAGCTATGCCCCCGTCGCGCCGACATGGGGCGTCAACAACCGCACCGTCAGCTTCCGCGTGACGGCAGGGCCACCGGCCAGCCGCCATGTCGAACACCGGATCGGCGGGGCAGATGCCAACCCCTATCTTGCGATGGCCGCGATGCTGGCGGGCATGTGCCACGGGATCGAGCACAAGCTGGACCCCGGCGCGCCTGTTGTCGGCAATGGCTATGAAGCGGTGACGACAGCGCCTCCCATGCCGACCAACTGGTTTGCCGCACTCGACCGGTTCAGCGGATCAGAGGTGATGAAGGATCTGCTCGGCGCGCGCTTTGTCGAGATGTTTGGCATCGTGAAGCAGACCGAGATGGAACGCTTCTTTGGCGCGGTGCCTGATCTTGATTACGCTTGGTATTTGCGGACGGCTTAGGCGTCGCGGACAAATTCATATTGGGCGCTAATTCAGCCTTGCACCCACGTCGCCCCGTGTCGAGCACGGGGCGACGGAGAGCCTCTTTGGGTTTTGGTGACCTGTTGAAACCCCGCCTCAGCGCTTCGGCGCGCGGGTCGCGAACAGGTTTTCAAGCACGCGCAGAATGGCGAGCATATGCATGGGATGTCTCTCATCTTTTTGATGTTTTGTGCGGCATGCCCGCAAAGAGGCACCGCCGTCAGAGCCTGAGATAGACGGTTTTCTGCCAATTCTCAATCCAAAGGTTAATTTTGCCTAAATTTCAGGCAAATTCGCAACGCTGCTGTTGAATCAGGCAGACCTTTTGATGCTTTGTGACGCCAGCGGGACACGCCGCGCATCATTATTCCCTGAAAAGCGCCCTACTCCCGATTCTGGCACGGCAATTGCGGAGAACTTCCTGACCAATTCCAAGGGGGTCCAATGAAACTGATCATCGCAATCATTAAACCGTTCAAGCTGGACGATGTCCGCGAAGCGCTCACCGCGCTTGGCGTGTCCGGCATGACGATCACCGAAGTCAAAGGCTTCGGCCGCCAAAAAGGCCAGACCGAGATTTATCGCGGAGCCGAATACTCGACCAACATGGTGCCCAAGGTGAAGGTGGAGGTCGCCTGCGACGACGCCATTGCTGACCGTGCGCTTGAGGCCATTCAGCAAGCCGCCAACACCGGCTCCATCGGTGATGGCAAGATCTTCATGCTCGAACTCAACGCGGCGGTCCGTATCCGCACGGGTGAGACGGGCGCGGTCGCACTCTAACGAAAAGCAGGGGACATATGACCAGACTTAACAAATGGATTGCAGGGGCCGCGACGATGCTCGCAACTGCCCCTGCCTTTGCGCAGGACGGGCCGATCAAGGCACCGACTGCTGAACAAATGGCCGGCATGGTCGACAAGGGCGACACCACATGGATGCTCGTTTCGTCGGCGCTCGTGCTGCTCATGTCGATCCCGGCGCTCGCGCTTTTCTACGGCGGCCTTGTCCGCACGAAGAACATGCTGAGCCTCCTCATGCAGGTCTTCATGATCGTGTCGATCGCGGCCCTCGTCTGGGTTAGCTGGGGATACACGCTCGCGTTCACGAGCGGCACGCCCTTCATCGGCAGCCTGTCCAAATTGTTCCTGCAGGGCGTTGATGCGACCACGGTTGCGGCGACCTTCTCGAACAATGTCTATATTCCGGAATACGCATTTGTTGTGTTCCAGATGACCTTTGCCTGCATCACCCCGGCGCTGATCGTCGGTGCCTTTGCGGAGCGCGTGAAGTTTGCGCCGCTGATGCTGTTCGTCGTCGCTTGGTTGACGGTCGTCTACTTCCCGATTGCGCACATGGTTTGGTATTGGGCTGGCCCAGACTTCCTGGTCGATGCACCTGCTGACATGGGCTATCTGTGGGGCATGGGCGCACTGGACTTTGCCGGTGGCACCGTGGTTCACATCAACGCTGGCATCGCTGGCCTTGTTGGCTGCATCATGATCGGCAAGCGCATCGGTTACGGCAAAGAAGCCACACCGCCGCACTCGCTCACCATGACGATGATCGGCGCCTCGCTTCTGTGGGTGGGCTGGTTCGGCTTCAACGCCGGTTCCAACCTTGAAGCCAACGGCCTTGCGGCACTGGCCTTCATCAACACCTTCGTCGCAACAGCAGCTGCTGCTGTCGCCTGGGCCTTGGTTGAACAGATCCACCACGGTCGTCCGTCGCTCCTCGGCGCTGTGACGGGTGCGGTTGCGGGTCTTGTCGCCATCACCCCGGCTTCGGGCTTTGCAGCCCCGATGACGTCGATCCTCATCGGCCTCGTCGTCTCGCCGGTCTGCTACCTCTTCGTCGCGGTTGTGAAGAACAAGCTGAAGTATGACGACACGCTCGACGTGTTCGGCGTGCACTGCGTCGGCGGCATCGTCGGTGCTCTCGCGACAGGCATTGTGGCTGACCCGGCTTTGGGCGGTCAGGGCTGGATCGACTACACCGTCTTCCCGGCTGTCGCTGGCACCTATGACATGGCCGGACAGGTGATCACTCAGGCCAAGGCCGTCATCCTGACGCTGCTCTGGTCGGGGATTGGCTCTGCTGTCCTCTTCTTCATCCTCGACAAGACCATCGGTCTCCGCCCGTCGGAAGACGCCGAACGCGAAGGTCTCGATCTGTCGAGCCACGGGGAACGTGCCTACAACTACTAAGGCCACCCGTTACCAAGCTTGGGGGTCCGTCCCGCTCCTCTCCTGAAAAGGGAAGGACCCCCTCCCCAGGTTCCTCCTGCGAACCTTACTGGGCCGGCAAGGAAACTTGCCGGCCTCTCTTTTTGCCCAAAATTTGTGCAGCGCAACATTTCGTGTGTGTTGCCAACAGCTTGTGACTTGCCGGACACGCCATCCCGAAAATGCCGCCATCCATTGCGAAGGGGATTGGCAATGTGACAATTTTAAGGCATTAGCCGGTTCAAGCGGTCAAGCCGCAAGAAATACAAAGCTCCGCGGGAGAGGAGAAAAAGGGTCGCCGGGGTTTCCCCGCGACCCTTTTTAATGCCTGCAATACGGGCAATCCCAATCAGTTCAGCCGAAGACCGACCCATAAGGTGCGCGGTGCCGCGCGTTCGATGACGCCGGTTGCGCTGATCGCTGTTTCGACGCGGGCGTTGGTCACATTTTCGCCGCGCACAAACAGCGACATCCGATCCGTCACCGGAACCACGGCGACCGCATCCAGCGTCAGCGCGTCGCTCAGACGGCGGCTGTTTGAATCATCTTCAAACTGGGC
>CAJBSR010000162.1 GCA_903958285.1 uncultured Sphingomonadales bacterium | reverse complement strand
CCAGTTGGCACTCCCGCTATCGAAACTAGATCGCCAGATAGCGCACCTGTGATGGCCAACGTCGAAAGCGCGCTTGGAAGTGCCGTTGTTCCGTCATACACCTTGGTGATCGGCGTTGTAGAAGTGACAGTCAGCGTTGGCGAGAACGCATAGACCAACCCATCCAAGCCGATTGCTTCTTGCCTGTTGAAATCCTGAAAGGAACTTACCCCATACGCCTTAAACTCGAAATTGAGCCCACCAGCCACATCCGCAGTGGTGCCGCCAAATGGGTTGTTGTTTCCGCTGTAAACGCGCCAAGTACCAGAAGAGCTGGCCAAAACGCTGGGATTGGTGGACTCGTTCAAAAATCGGGTGAGCGTTTTCAGCCGAATGTCGCCAGTTGCCGTGATCTGCGTATTTGGCCCAAGACGCAGAGCACCTAATGCGCCAGCAGAGAGTTGCGCCAAAGGTTGGGAATTGCCCAAGGTCCCCAGCAAAGCCAAATTTCCATCTGCTGCGATCCACAGATTGAAACCTCCGTTGATAGCTCCGGAGATAACTACGTCGTTTTTAGCGGACAAGTAGAGCTGCGAACTCGAGTTGGATGTCTTTGTGATGCTTGAGGAGACCAGAATATTTCCAGAACTGGGGCCCTGACCGATGGCGTTAATGGACACGCGCCGACCGTCGTTCAGAATATCTTGTAGCGTCGTTTGGGTCAAAAGCGCCACATTCGCGTAGGTCATTGGCGTCACGCTGCCCGCACCTGTGCCGGTGCCGGTGCCGGTGCCTGTGCCTGTGCCTGTGCCTGTGCCTGTGCCTGTGCCTGTGCCTGTGCCTGTGCCTGTGCCTGTGCCGGTGCCGGTGCCGGTCGCAGATGTCAAAGACCCATCTGAAATTAAAATGTTATTGGCGTTGAACGACAGTTGGGCAGCTTCACCAAGAGCATTTACCGCAGCGGAATTTGTGCCAGAAAGGTCTATCGACGAAAAAAACGCTTCGATCTTACCGCCAACACCACCATTATTGCCACCATAGGCGTAGAAGTTGCCATTGGCTCCAATAAAAGACTCTGCAACATTGTAATCTGTTAGGAGGCTGATAAGTCCACCGGGGCCTGTATCCAGGGCACTCGCGTCAAAGATTGAACCCGTATTAGCGTATATATTGATCGGTGTTGGCGAAGAACCAGAAGCTGGCCCGCGTCCGATGATGATGGAGCCGCCGCCGGCACGTCCGCTCGCCAAAAACTGGCTGCTGGGGGTCGCAAAGATTCTTGTTGCGCTGACTCTGATGGCACCGCCGGTTTCTCCCGCTGCGGCCCCCGTCGCGCTCAGCGTGCCCCAAACCACAATGTCGCCTGTAGGGCCTGCATCCAGCGTTATTTCTCCATTCTTTACAGAGACGCTGTTGGCTTGCACCAAGCCAGCGGTGTCGATGACATTCGCCGCAACGGCGGCGGCGTTCCGCGCCGTCATAAAAACGCGCCCGCCATTTGCAATCAACTGGCCATTGGGGGAGTGGACAATGCCGCCTCCCTGCGCTGTGGCGGGCTCAGATACAACGAAAGAGATCAGCTTATCTGAGGAAAAACTAAGCGACATCGCGCGCCCTGATCCGAGCGCGACGGTGCCCAGTTGAGCTTGCACGGTGCCTGAGTTTCCAACTCGGTGACCTGCGAGCACCGCATAGCCCGAAGCTGTGACGATGCCTTGATTGACAATGTCAGCTGGGTAATCTCCCGATAGATTGAACGTGTTGGTGGCGGCATTGAAATCTGCATCTGCAATGCCCATTGTGGTTGCCAAAAATCCGGCTGCGTTCACTCGTCCATTGGTTCCAATAAGGACACCGGTCGGGTTCAGAATCCAAACCTGTCCATTCGCATTGACTGTCCCGTCGATCTGCGATTGAGCAATGGGGCCACCAGCCGTCGGGCCAACCACGCGATTGAGCGTGATGGAATTGGCATTGGGCTGCACAAATTCCAGAATGTCTCCGGCTGGAACAGACAAGTCAGACCAGTTAATAATTGCGCGCGCACTTGTCTGTGTGATCGTTGTTTGGATGCCTCCGTTGGCTATCTGAGAGGAGGCAATGCCTGTGATAAAACCGCTAGAAACTGAAATGTCACTGGCATTCGCGGCAGAAAATGCTGTGCTGCTGACAGCACCCAAAAGCATCAATCGGAAACGACGAGATGAAAACATCAGAAAGCGACCAGTGCATTAAAATTGAAACGTTGTTCGTTGCGCTCACCACTGGTGACGCTTCTGCGGGCCTGCGCGCCTTGCAGGTCAAGATTGACCCTGCCGAACACCACAAAGCGGACGCCAAAACCTAGCGAACTGATCTTGTTCGTCGATTTTGGTTCAGCTTCATAGGCAAGCGTCGTCGCGCGTGCGAAATCCCCAAAGGTGTAAAGTTGCAGGCCTTCGATGAGCGTCGGGATGGCGTAGGGAAGCGCGTATCGCAACTCTCCAGAGAGGCCGAGGCCGCGTTCTCCACCTATGAGCGACGGATCATAGCCACGACCAATAGCGGTCCCACCAAAGGAAATCGTTTCGCCGGAGGTTAGCCGATCGGTCGTATATTGACCCTGCACATTGACTTGCAGGGAGATACGCGGCGTCAGGCGCTGCGTGCGCTGCAGGCCATAGACCAGCCGTTGGAAATTTGGCTGGAAACCCCGGACAGATGAAAATTCGGCAGAAGCGTCATTTGCGCCAAACAGGCCCAGCCCCTGAAACAGAGAGAGCGAAACATTGGTGTCGCCGCTCAACCAATTAGCCTGCTGCCAGCTTAGTGTTGCTTCCGCGACAGTGCTCCTGTCATCCGAAATCAGTTCGCCCAAGATGGTCGTCTTGTTGCGGTTAAGGGCAAGACCCAGGTCCAGATAGATGGAATTGGCGCGTCCGCGCAGGAGCGGCGTGCGGAGGCGGGCGTTGAGCGAGAGCACATTGCTGCGCACGTCCAGATCGGCGACGGCGCCGCCCGGGCGCGCAAAGGCGATCAAGCCACCAAAGCTGCCAATCAAGCCCCGCGGACTGAGCGGCATTGCGTAGCGGACATTTGCCGAACGCAACTCCTTCACATGCGCGCCAGCCCCGGACAAGGTGACATCTAAAGCACCGGGTCGACCCAGCGGCTGAAAAAATGTTCCGCCAAGAGAATAAGACAGCGGTCCAAGAATGTCTGACGAGGTGTTTGCAAACGTCGCCCGATACTGGTTGGGCTTCCGCCCTGCTGTCACAAGCATTTCGGAACTGCCGGGCACCCCACCCTGCTGCAAGACCGTGGAGCCAGTAACACCAGGCATGTCGTTCAGGATCAGCATGCGCCGCTCGAGTTCGGAAAACCGTGTCGGGCGATCTTTTGTAATGGGCCCAACCACGCCTTCGGCAAGACGCGTTGAGGCCGGGTTAGGTCCGTCGACAAAGACCTGATTGATATAGCCTTCGAGAACCTGAACCTGCAGCTCTCCATTCTGCACCTTTTGCGGGGCCACAAAGACCCGCGTCAGAAAAAAGCCTTCCGCACGATACTTATCTTCAAGCTTTTCCGCCGCATCGCGCAGATCCTGCAAAACAATCTTGCGCCCCTCAAGCGGCGCGAAAATCGCATGGACCTCATCGCCTGTGAAGTATGTG
>CAJBSR010000161.1 GCA_903958285.1 uncultured Sphingomonadales bacterium | reverse complement strand
GCGCCGCGTCGCCGCGTCGCGTGTGGGGGTCTGGGAGAAGGGAAGCGCCCAATCGGGATGGTCCCGTCGCAGCGCCGTTGCGGAGTGTTTATCGGGGCGAAAGCGCAACAGCACGAGCGCCGGCGGTCTCCACGTCGTCCAGTCGATCGCAGCGTGTCGGGGTTGGACGAATCCCCGCAGCCATCCCATTGCGCGGCTCGCACGGGCGTCGTCGTCATACCCCGGGCGGGCCAGAACTGCAATCGGCATCGTTTTGGCGATCCGCCGCCAGTCGCGCCACTGGTGGAACTGGGCGAGATTGTCGCCCCCCATCAGCCAGATGAAGGCGCGTTCGGGGTGGCGCTTCTTCAGCGCGGCAAGCGTGTCCACCGTGTAGCGGGTGCCGAGTTGCTGCTCGATCGCGGTCGGGCGGATGATGCTGCGCCGCGCCACTTTGCGCGCGGATCGCAGCCGGACCACTAGCGGCGCCATCCCCGCCTTTGGTTTGAGCGGATTGCCCGGAGAGACGAGCCACCAGACCTCATCCAGCCCCAGCGCCTTGGCCGCCAGCAGGCTGATGTGGCGGTGGCCCGCATGGGCAGGATTGAATGACCCGCCGAGAAGTCCGGTGCGGATCAGGGCCGGGTCTGCCCGGTGCCGCGAACGACCCACTTATAGGTCGTCAGCCCTTCAAGGGCGACTGGCCCCCGTGCATGGAGGCGACCTGTGGCGATGCCGATTTCGGCACCCAATCCAAATTCACCGCCATCGGCAAATTGCGTCGAGGCGTTCCACATGACGATCGCCGAATCGACGCCGTTCAAAAAGGCTTCGGCGGCTGTCGCGTCTTCCGTCACGATGGCGTCGGTATGGTGGGAGCCGTTGGTGTTGATATGGGCAATTGCAGCCTCAACGCCGTCCACAAAAGCGACTGAGCAGATCGCATCGAGATATTCGGTGGTCCAGTCTTCGTCACGGGCGGGCGTGATGCGGGCGTCGAGCGAGCGCACCTCAGGCGTGCCACGCACCTCGCATCCGGCGTCGAGCAGCGCTGCCACCACTGGGGTCGGGTCCGCAAAGTTCCGGTCGATGAGCAAGGTCTCCATCGATCCGCAACTGCCGGTGCGCCGCATCTTGGCGTTCAGTGCAATGTCGCGCGCCTTTGCGGGGTCAGCCTGCGGGTGGATGTAGGTGTGGCAAATGCCGTCGAGATGCGCGAGCACAGGCACGCGCGCTTCCTCCTGCACACGGGCGACCAGCGCCTTGCCGCCACGCGGAATGATGATGTCGATCAGGCCATGTGCCGCGAGCATGGCGCCGACAGCGGCGCGGTCCTGCGTTGGCACCAGTTGGATCGCGTCTTCGGGCAGGCCGCCCTTGATGAGGCCAGCACGCAGCGCGGCGTAAATGGCGCGGTTGCTGTGCACGGCTTCCGTCCCGCCCCGCAGGATCGCCGCATTGCCGGATTTAAGGCAGAGGGCGGCGGCATCCGCCGTCACATTGGGGCGGCTTTCATAGATGATGCCGATGACCCCCAAAGGCACACGCACGCGGGAGAGATGCAGGCCATTGGGCCGCACGGCTTCATCAATCACCATGCCGACAGGATCGCGCAGCACGGCGACGGCGTCGACAGCGGTAGCAATGCCCTCCAGCCTTTCCGGCGTCAGGCGCAGCCGGTCCAGCATAGCGCCGGACAGTCCGGCCTGTTCTCCGGCTTGAATGTCGAGTTGATTGGCCGCCAGAATCTCATCGGCGCGGGCGCGAAGTTCTCCGGCGGCGAGATTGAGCGCATCGGCCTTGCGCGCAACCGGGACGCTGGCCAGCATGGCGCTGGCGACGCGCGCTTTTTGGCCCATTTCGGCAATCAGCTGCCGTGCGGTGTCGTCGGATCCTTGCATGGAAGCCGGTTAGCAAAGCGGCATTCAAAACGCAAAAGCGATGACAAGCGCGGGTCCGGCTGCAATACTTATCCCATGGCGGGTGAGATCGAAGCAATGGGCGATGTTGTGACAGGCGGGCTGCTGGCCCGGGCTGTCGAACCTAATGCCGGTGAGGGGCATGCGGGCCACAGCGGCATTTGCCTCAACTGTGGCGCAGAGGTGTCCGGCGCTTTTTGCGCGGCCTGCGGACAGAAGGTGCATCTTCACCGCACCTTGGGGGCGTTCTGGCATGATCTTGCTCACAGCGTGTTCCATTTCGATGGGAAGATCTGGCGGACACTGCCCTTGCTTGCCTGGAACCCCGGGCATCTGACGCGTCGCTATATCCATGGGGAGCGGGCGAAGTTTGTCTCGCCCTTCGCCCTCTTCCTGTTCAGCGTGTTTCTCATGTTCGCCATTTTCAGCTGGGTCACCCCCAAGGGGACGGCGACTGAAAAGGCCCCGACGCCCAAGGAGGCGGTGGCCGCGCTGGATGAAGACAGGCAGGAACTGCGCACGAAGATTGAGGAGCTCATCGTCTTGCGGCGGAACGCCCAGGCGCGCCGCGCGCGGGCGGACTGGATAGACGGTGAAATTGGGCGGACACGCGCGCTCCTCACCAAAATTGAGCAGGATAAGACGATCGAGGTGTCTACCGAGGCGATCACCAAAAGGCGGCTGGCCGTGAACCAACGCAAGATGGAAACGGGCATTGCCGAGCTGGAAGCCCAGAAGGCCGAGGCGCTCAAGGCAGGGCAGCCAACTGCCGACATTCAGAACGAACTCAATGCGCTGAAAACGGGGCTGGCGGTGGTGACCGCGGCGTCCTCAACGGAGGACGGTGGCGCGTTCAAGGTCGAAAAGGTGAACCTCGATTTCGGCTGGCCGGCCATTCAGGAAGCGGTCAAGCATGCGGCAGAAAACCCGCAGCTCCTGATCTACAAGCTGCAGTCCAACGCCTATAAGTTCAGCTGGGCGCTCATTCCGCTGTCGACGCCGTTCCTGTGGCTGTTGTTCTTTTGGCGGCGCCAGTTTTACGTGTTCGATCACGCGGTGTTTGTCACCTACTCCATCGCCTTCATGATGATGCTGATCACGGTTTGCGTCATCGCCATCCAGTTTCCGGCCACAGAAGTGATCGGCGGCTTGGCGCTCACCCTCTATCCGCTGGTCCATATCTATCGGCAGTTGAAGCAGGCCTATGGGCTCACCCGCTTTGGCGCGGTCTGGCGCACGATACTCCTGTCAACCTTCGCTGTGACGGCGCTCAGCCTGTTTTTTGCCTTCATTCTCACCATGGGGCTCTCCGGCTAGGATCGGCCCGGCGAGAATCCGCATCGTGAAGCGCCCGGCCTCCATCATCGGTGTGACGATGGCCGACATCCGCGCCTGCCGGTCTCCGGGCAACGCGCGGGTGAAGAAGCTATTGGCAATGACATCGGCCAATTGCAGGCCTGCGGCACGGTGGCTGAGTTCAAGCTGCGCTGAC
Organism: uncultured Sphingomonadales bacterium; assembly: GCA_903958285.1. GTDB lineage: Bacteria > Pseudomonadota > Alphaproteobacteria > Sphingomonadales > Sphingomonadaceae > Aquisediminimonas. Next base: position 1,451 of record CAJBSR010000161.1, on the reverse strand, counting down.
CCGCACGGGCCGACGAGGTCGCCAATGTCGGATCGGATGTGCGCTAAGGTCTCCGCCCCATAGCGGCCATCATCAATGACAACCTTTGCGCAGTCGCCTGCCGCCGGCAGCATGGCGCCGACCACATCTTCCAAAAGGGCTGCATAGATGTCGATGTCATGGTCGCCGCGATCCATGCCGAGCGCGGGCCGCGTTGCGGAAAGGGCGATCCCGATTGTGGCTGTGGCATGCGACTTTTCGAGCAGCTCGAACAACAGTCCGCGCTCACCAAGGCTGATGCGGCTGCCCTTAATTTCGCGGGTGATCCCCGTCACGGCCCGAAAACGGGCGATGATCGCGTCTGCCTCTGCCGCATCAATGCAAAGGCCCGCGAGCGTCATGACATTCCGCCCGACGCCCCCGGACTCATCGCAATAGATTTCAGGCAAAAGGGGTCACGCCCCTTCGGCCGCCGGTCCGCCGACGTTGGTGCGGCGTGTTTTGGGAATAGATGTACCGCCCTTGCCCAGCGGACGCGGGGCGTTGCGGTCAATGCCGGACCGGTCCGGCTTGGTGCCGTCCGCAAGCAAGGCCTTGATCCCATCGCCCGACATTGTTTCATATTCCAGCAGGGCTTCGGCCAGAGCATGGAGTTGCTTCTTATGCTTGGTCAGAAGCTTCTTCGCCTGATTATAGCCGCCTTCCACGATCCGCTTGATCTCCTGATCGATCATGACAGCCGTCTCGTTCGACATCTGCCGTGCGCGGTTCATCGAATAGCCGAGGAACACTTCCTCGTCGGCTTCGGCATATTGCAACGGACCGAGCACGTCGGACATGCCCCAACGCGTGACCATGTCACGTGCAAGGCCGGTTGCGTACTGGATGTCCGAAGAGGCGCCGGAAGAGACCTTGTCATAACCGAAGATCAGTTCTTCAGCGACACGACCACCCATCGCGACCGAGAGGTTCGCGTACATCTTGTCACGGTGGTAGCTGTAATTGTCACGTTCCGGCAGGCGCATGACCATGCCCAGCGCACGACCACGTGGGATGATCGTTGCCTTGTGGATCGGGTCAGACGCCGGTTCATTGATCGACACGATGGCGTGGCCCGCTTCGTGGAAGGCGGTCATGCGCTTTTCGTCTTCGGTCATCACCATGGACTTGCGTTCGCTGCCCATCATGACCTTGTCCTTGGCCTCTTCAAATTCAGCCATGGCGACCAGACGCTTGCCCTTGCGGGCGGCGGTGAGCGCGGCTTCATTGACGAGGTTGGCGAGGTCTGCGCCCGAGAAGCCGGGCGTGCCGCGCGCAATGACACGGGCGTCGACGTCGGGTGCCAGCGGCACCTTCTTCATGTGGACGGCAAGGATCTTTTCACGGCCTTCAATGTCGGGCCGCGGCACAACAACCTGACGGTCAAAGCGGCCCGGACGCAGCAGGGCCGGATCCAGCACGTCGGGACGGTT
>CAJBSR010000160.1 GCA_903958285.1 uncultured Sphingomonadales bacterium | reverse complement strand
GGCTTGTTGCGGTGAACGAAGGCGAAACGACCGAGGTGGGGCCTTTCTCGGTTAAGCTGGTCTCGGTTGAACCCATCATCGGGCCAAACTGGACCGCGATTGAAGCGACGATGGAGGCACGGCGTGGCGACGGCCGGCCGCTGACGCTGCACCCACAGGCCCGTAATTACAGCACGCCGCCGACCGACACGAGCGAAGCCGCCATCACCACATATATTGATGGGCAACTCTACGCCGTTCTTGGCAAGCAAGGTCAGGATGGCCGTTGGCAGCTCCGCCTTTGGTGGAAACCGTTGGTCACCTTCATCTGGCTGGGTGGTTTCATGATCGCGCTCGGCGGGTTGCTTGCGCTTGTTGGTCGCGTCTGGCGGGAACGCCGCGGCATGAAGAGCGAAGAGATTGCCGCATGAGGAAGGTTTTGCTCTGGCTGCCTCTGGCGCTCTTTGGCTTGCTGCTTGGCATTATGGGCCACGGTATTCTGAACCCAGAACAGACGACAGTCCCGTCGAGGCTGATTGGCACAAAGGTGCCACAATTCGACCTTCCGGCCGCTGTGCCCAGTCATGCGGCCCTTAAGAGCAGCGATCTTGCGTCGGGCAAGCCCATCTTGCTGAACATCTTCGCCAGTTGGTGTCTGCCCTGCATTACAGAAGCGCCTATCCTAGAAGAGCTCAAGGCGAAGGGTGTCACCATCCACGCCATAGCCATCCGCGACAAGCCGGAAGATGTGGCGCGCTTCCTCTCCGAACATGGCGACCCCTATGCGCGCATCGGATCTGACGTATCGAGCCGCGTGCAGATCAGTTTTGGGTCTTCAGGTGTGCCTGAAAGCTTCGTCATCGACGGCAAGGGCGTCATCCGTCACCAGCATATTGGAGACATTAAGGTAGAGGATGTCCCGAAAATCCTGAAGGCGCTGGAGGAGGCGCGGTGAAGCGCTTTTTCCTTCCTCTCCTTTTGCTCGCGACGCAGGCTTTGGCGGATTCTCGGATGGGTGCGGCGCCACTTGCGAATGTGCAACTCACCGACGCCCGGCAGGAACAGCAGGCGAGGGCGCTGATGGAGACGATCCGTTGTCTTGTCTGTCAGGGGCAGTCGATTGCGGATTCTGACGCAGAAATGGCCGGGGACATGCGATCCCTGATCCGTGAACGCATTCAAAAGGGGGAACGCCCCGAGGCGATCCGCTCTTGGTTGATCCAGCGCTACGGCGATTGGGTGACCTATGAGCCGCCGTTGAGCGTGACGACGATTTTTCTATGGGGGCTGCCGGTGCTTTTGCTCATGTTGGGCGGTGGCCTAGCCTTGGGCCGCATCCGCCGGACGTCGAAACGCTGATGGCGCTCTTCCTCATCATCGCCGTGGGACTGACAGTCCTTTTGGGCCTTTGGAAGGTCGCGCGCTTGTCCGCCGGCGCCGTCCTTCTGGTGGGTGCCGCTTTGTCGCTAGGCCTGGTTGGCTATGCGCTTCAGGGTAGCCCTGCATTGCCTGCAGCCCCTGTCGTCACAAAGCCGCAGGCCGATGTGCCG
>CAJBSR010000159.1 GCA_903958285.1 uncultured Sphingomonadales bacterium | reverse complement strand
ATACACGACTGCAAGGCGAGCCGGATCGGCCACCGTTGCCTGGTAGTTCCTGTCATTCTGCAGATAACCGGCCACATTGAAGGTAACGCGGTTATCCAGCAGAGTGGTTTTGAGTCCCAGCTCATAGGAATCGATCGATTCGGGCGCCACGACCGGGCTGATCCCGCTGGCAAGCTGGGTGAGGTTGAGGCCCCCCGAACGATTGCCACGCGAGTAGTTCGCATAGACCAGCACGTTGCTGTTGACGCGATAGGACAGGTTGGTCGAGCCGGAGACTTTCCCGACTTTGCTTTGGACATCAAAGGTGCCGCTTGAAGCAAAGGCCGCCCGGAGTGGTGCAAAGGCGGCGAGCGGTCCGGCGAGCGGCAGCCCTCCCGAAGCGACTGCTGAATAGTGGCCGCGCTTGTTGTCATGCGAATACCGCAAGCCGCCTGTCAGACTGAGTGCGTCGGTCAGATGGATCGTCGCCTGGCCATAAGCGGCAAGGCTGGTGGTGCGATAGCGGTTGGTATCGACTTTTGTTACCCCGTTCAAAATAAAGCCGGGTAGCGCCTGGCTGACCAGCAATTGGGTCGCGGCCGGACCGTAGCTGACAGTCAAGTGTTGATCGATGGTTTCATCATAGAAGAAGAGCCCGGCCACATAATCGACCTTGTTGCTGCCGGTCGAAGCGATCCGCAGTTCCTGACTGTACTGGTCTTGCCGGTCGGCATTGTCGGCCGCGGCGAAAGCGCTCAGCGGGATGAAGTCGAGATCACCTTGCGGAGTCCAGTTCCAGAAGCGCCAAGCGGAAATCGAAGTGAGTGTGGCACCGGGCAGCTCGATATCGATCTGCGCGGAAACGCCGCCACTTTCGTTTTCGATCAAGGGCGCCCGGTCATTCACCGCTACGCGCGCGAAGGGATCGATGACTGGCGTATAGCCGAACAGGCCGGCGATGGTGCGGAAGTTCTTGCCGTTGGCCGGAGCAACGATATCAGCGAGCACCTGAACGCAACAGTCCTGCTTCTGCTTAGCGTAGTCACCAATCAAACGCACTGAAACGTTTGATCTGGGCGTGAACAGCAGCTGCCCCCGCAGCAGATAGCTGTTGCGGTTGTTGAGCTTCTTGCCGGTAAACTGATTGATCAGGGTGCCGTCACGGCTGGTTACCGAGCCGGAAAGGCGCACCGCTAGCAGATCGTCGACCAGAGGTAAGTTGATTGCAGCCTTGCCCTGCAGAAAGCCAAGGTTGCCGACCGTCATTTCGGCATTCACCTCGGACTTGAACTTGGGCTTGGCAGTGGTGACACTGACCGCGCCAGCCGTCGTGTTCTTGCCGTACAGCGTTCCCTGAGGGCCGCGCAGGACTTCGATCCGCTCGATATCGATCAGGTCGAAGGCAGCGGTGCCGGGGCGGTTGTAGTAGACCCCGTCGATATAGAATCCGACCCCGGGATCGAGGCCATCGCTGGCGATCGCGATGTTGTTGCCAAGGCCGCGGATGTTGAGGTTGGTGTTGCGCGGGTTGTAACCCTGAAAGCTCAGGCTGGGCGCCAGCTTGGATAAATCGGCGACGCTGGTGGTGTTGGTCCTGGTCAGCAGGTCACCACCGACGACCGACAGGGCCACGGGTATGTCCTGCGCCCGTTCATCGCGGTGACGCGCCGTCACGACGATTTCGTCGCCGTTTGCCACTGCCTCGTCAGCCGCCTGAGCGTGCGCAGGATTGGCCGCAGCAAAAAGCATTGCAATCGTGGAAGTCGAACCAAATGCTGCCTTGCGAAATACCCTCATATTTCCCTCCCTGCTGGGTTCGATT
>CAJBSR010000158.1 GCA_903958285.1 uncultured Sphingomonadales bacterium | reverse complement strand
GAAATCCTCGGCACCGAAGAGCAGAAACGGCGCATCCTGCCCGCCAGTGCGAGCGGCGAACGCTTGATGGCCTATTCGCAAAGTGAGCCAGCAGGCGCGGCGAACATCGGCAGCCATTTGACGAAAATCGTCCCCGATTCTGGCGCGAATGATGGCTTCCGGCTCGATGGTTCCAAACTCTATTGTACGCAAGGCACCGCGATGACGTGGCTTGTCATGGGCAAAACCCGCGCGCGCGACGGGGCTGAGGGCTATGGTTGCGTGATCGTCGAGCGCGATGACGCCGGCTTTGAAATCGCGCCGCATGAGGACAAATTGGGCTGGCGCGGGACCAACACCGGATCGATCGCCTTCAACAATGTGCGAATCGAAGAGGATGATATTCTCGGTGACCTCTTGAAAGGTGGCTTCTCACATCGCGCCGCGAACCACGCTAATCTGCTCGCCCATGTCGCCACGTCAATCGGCTGCGCGCAGGGTTTGTTCGACAAGACCATCGCCTATGTGCAGGATCGCAATCTTTACGGAAAACCAATGTCCGAGCTGCAGCCGCTGGGTTACTGGCTAGCCGAGGCCCACGCCAACATCGCCGCTTGCCGTGCGCTGCTCTATGATACAGTCCGCCAGTTCGAAGCAGGCACAGTCGCGCCAGAAGCGGGCAATATCTGCAAGGCGTTCATCGGCGAAACCTGTTTCGACGTGTGTGTGAAGCTCGTCCAGATGTGGGGCGGCAGCGGGATCATGAACTCAACCGGCGTCAACCGCTATATGCGCGATGCACGGGCGAAATGCGTGGCTGAGGGCGCAACCGAAATGCACTATGCGATCATCGCCAACCAACTGCTGCACGGCCAGCCGACGTTGGTGCCGAGCAATATTGTTAAGGCGGCAAGCGCCTGAATTGAGGAGAAGCCAATGGCGCGCATATTGAAACGGACTGTCTATGTCTTTCTCGCGATTTTTGCGCTCCTTGCCATCGCCGCTTTGTGGGCGGTTGGGCCCGGCAATGCGGGGCGGATGTTTTTTGACATTGGCATCACCTATGACAAAGACGCTCCAAAGTTGCCTGAACTCAAACAGCCTGCAATTCTCATTTTCTCCAAAACCAACGGCTTTCGTGACAGCAACCAGATTGCAACCGCCAACGCCGCGCTCGAAAAAATCGCCAAGGATAAGGGTTGGGCGAGCTTCACCACCGAGAATGCCGCCGTTTTTAATGCGGAGCAACTCGCCAAGTTCAAGGCTGTCGTCTGGAACAGCACCAGCGGCGATGTGTTGACGCCTGAACAACGCGCCGCCTTCAAAGCCTGGATGGAAGCGGGCGGAGGTTTTGTGGGCCTGCACGGCGCGGGCGGCGATCCATCCTACAAATGGCAATGGTATGTCGATGACTTGATCGGCGCGCAGTTCATCGGCCACACGCTCAGCCCGCAGTTCCAGCAAGGGCGGTTGGTGATCGAGGATCAAACGCATCCCGCGACCAAGGGGCTTGGTGCGGAATGGGTGCGCGAAGAGGAATGGTATAGCTTCGACAAAAGCCCGCGCGCCAAGGGCTACCACATCCTCGTGACGCTGGATGAGGCGAGCTATTCCCCGCGTGAGAAAATCCCGCTGCTGGTCGATAAGGACCTGCGCATGGGTAAGGATCACCCTATTGTCTGGACCCACTGCCTCGGCAACGGCCGCGCCTTTTATTCAGCGCTGGGGCATCGTGCGGAATCTTATGCCGAGCCTAAGCATCTAGCGATG
>CAJBSR010000157.1 GCA_903958285.1 uncultured Sphingomonadales bacterium | reverse complement strand
ACGAGGGCTTCCACCCGATGACGGTCTATTTCCCGCTCGTCGTCCATGGCGCGATGCTGGTGGAGCCGACCGAGACCGAATCCAAGGCGACGCTGGACCAGTTCATTGGTGCACTGCGCTCGGTCGCACGGCGCGCGCGGCAGGGGGATGCGGCGCTGAAGTCTGCCCCGCATTTCGCACCGCGACACAGGCTTGACGAAACTTTGGCCGCGCGAAAGCCAGTGCTTGTCTGGAAGGAGGCAGAGCTGGCACAAGCCGCCGAATGACGACACCACAGCCATTCATCATCGACGCAGGGGAGGTGGAGAAACGCCACGCCCCTGCCACCGTCCGTAATCGCGACGCCATTGTCGATGTGCTTGAGGCGGTTCTGCCGCCGACAGGCACAGTGCTGGAGGTTGCAAGCGGGACAGGGGAGCACGTTGTCCATTTCGCGAAACGCTTCCCGCAGCTTGTCTGGCAGCCCAGCGACTATTCGGACGCGTCGTTGCCTTCCATTGCCGCATGGGTGGCAGAAGCTGGGGTCACGAATGTTCAGCCCGCTGTTCAGCTGGATGCCTGCCTGCCGGACTGGCCTGTCTCACAAGCGGATGCCATTCTTTGCATCAACATGATCCATATCGCGCCTTGGGCGGCGACAATGGGCCTGATGGCAGGCGCCGGACGTTTGCTGCAGTCGGGCGCGCCGCTCTATCTTTACGGTCCGTATCTGCGTGATGGGGTGGAAACCGCTCCCAGCAATCTGGCCTTTGACCAGTCCTTAAAGGAGCGTGACCCTGACTGGGGCCTGCGTGATTTGTCCGCTGTCATTGCGCTCGCAGCCGAGCATGGTGTGCACATCGACCAAGTGATTGAGATGCCTGCCAACAACCTTTCCGTCATCTTCCGGAAGGGCTGACGCAATTGGCAGCTTTACGTTTGTGTCTGGGGCCGCATAACTCTCCACCATAAATAGAATCATGATGAGAGAGGGTTTCCCCGCATGGCTGAGCTAGCCGACCTGCTGACGTTTGATGAGTTTCTGACCCATTGGGGAACGGAACGCCGCGACCATTTGGGGATGCGCGAGGAAGACCGGTTCTGGTCCTATGGCCAGTTGGAGGACCGCACGGCACGTGTGGCGTCGATGCTGATTGCGGCGGGCCTGAAAAAGGGTGACCGCATCTGCTGGATCGGCAAGAACTCCGACATCTATTTCACGCTCTTTTATGGCGCGGCGCGGGTGGGGGTGGTCATGGCCCCAATCGGTTGGCGTCTGGCTGCGCCCGAATGGGCCTATATCGTCAACGATACCCGGTCGAAGATCGTGTTCACTGGGCCGGGGTTCGAGGCTACCGAAGAGGCGTTGAAGCCGCATCTCACCAACGACCCGCGCTTCATTGGAGATCAGGAAGCCCGCAAGCTGGTCGAGGCGACCGAGCGGGTCGACTTCACCGCCGCCGGTCCCGACGATGCGGTGTTGCAGCTCTACACATCCGGTACCACCGGCAACCCCAAGGGCGTCGAACTGTCCAACCGCAACCTGTTCGCCCTGCGCAAGGGCACACAGGATGCAGGTCTTGCCTACACCCAGTGGGAAGATGACGAAGTCGTCCTCGTCGCCATGCCCTGTGCGCATATCGGCGGCACGGGCCTCGGCGTCATGGCGCTGGCGAGTGGCCTGCCCGGCTATGTTCTGGCAGAATTCACGCCCGACGGTTTGTTCGATGCCATTGAAACTGGCGGCGTCACGCGCTTTTTCATCGTGCCGGCTGCCCTGCACATCCTGCTGCAACATCCGCGCTGTGCGTCGGTTGATTACAGCCGCCTGAAGTACATTCTCTATGGGGCTGCACCCATCCCGCTTGAGCTGCTGCGCGAATGCATCAAGACGTTCGGGTGTGAGTTCATCCAGAATTACGGGATGACCGAAACGACGGGCACCATCGTCATGCTGCCGCCGGAAGACCATGATCCCAATGGCAATCCGCGCATGCGCTCCGCCGGCAAGGCACTGCCCGGCGTCGAACTCAAGATCGTCGATGGGGACGGCAACATCCTGCCCATGGGCGAGGTGGGTGAAGTCGTCACCCGGTCCAGCAACAACATGATCGGCTATTGGAACCTGCCCGACGCCACGACGAAGACGCTCACATCTGATGGCTGGGTCTATACCGGCGATGCTGGCTATCTGGATGAAGACGGCTATCTCTTCATCCATGACCGCGTGAAGGACATGATCATTTCGGGTGGCGAGAATGTCTATCCGGCTGAAGTGGAAAGCGCGATTTATGGGCATCCGGCGGTGCTCGAAGTCGCGGTGATCGGCGTGCCCGACGACAAATGGGGCGAAGCGGTGAAGGCCGTCTGCGTTCCCAAGCCCGGCACCACGATTGATGCGGACGACGTCATTTCCTGGGCGCGCGAACGGATTGCCGGGTTCAAGGCCCCCAAGACCATCGACATCATCGACGCGCTGCCCCGCAATGCGAGCGGCAAGATCCTGCGCAAGGATCTGCGGGCGCCCTATTGGGCAGGTCGTGACCGGCAGGTGAACTAGCATGTCGGGATCGCTGGATGTGTTTCGCGGCGAGGTCCGCGACTGGCTCGCCGCCAATCTGACGGACGAACTGCGCGAGGTCAGCGCCAAGTCCACCAGTGTGTTCGTGGACAAGCAACACACGCTCAAATGGCAGGCGATCCTCCACAAACGGGGCTGGGTCGCGCCGACGTGGCCCGCGCAATATGGCGGCACCGGCTGGTCGGAGGCGGAGCGCCATGTCTTTTCATCGGAATGTGCGCTGGCCGGGGCGCCGCCGCTCGCGCCCATGGGTCTGCGCATGGTCGCTCCCGTGATCATGCAATATGGATCACCGGAACAGAAGGCGTGGTATCTGCCGCGCATCCTGTCAGGTGAGGATTATTGGTGTCAGGGCTATTCGGAGCCGGGGTCCGGGTCTGATCTCGCATCGTTGTCATTGAAGGCAGAACGCGACGGGGAACACTACGTT
>CAJBSR010000156.1 GCA_903958285.1 uncultured Sphingomonadales bacterium | reverse complement strand
GGAGTTGATGATGATGATGACGTCGCCGGGCTGGAGACGCACATTAGCGGTCGTATCGCCCCGCTTCAGCAGGTTTCCGATCCGCAACGAATATTCACGCTGTCGGCCCGACACGCGATCAAAACGGATGAGCCTTGCCCGGTTGCCCGACGCAAATTCCGAAAGTCCGCCGACTGAGATCATCGCATCTAGCAGCGTCATGTTCGCCCGGAACGGGATAGAGGCTGGCTTTTCCGTCGCCCCCACCACACGCACCTGCTGCGAGTATGTACCGGCAAAGTTATCGACGATCACCGATACCAGCGGGTCACGGATATATTCCGACAAAGCGAGCTTGATGTCCTGCGCGAGCATCGTCGGCGATTTGCCGACGGCGGGCATGTCTGTAATCAGCGGCGTCGTGATGCGGCCATCTGGGCGCACTTGCACCTTTGCTGACAGTTCCGGATTACGCCAGACAAAGATGTTCAGCTGATCGAGCGGGCCAATGACGTATTCTTCGCCCGGCCCTTCCTGCATCGCGACGAACGACGCGGGCGGAAGTTCCGGCCCACTCCGTCCACCTGCACATCCCGACAAGGCCAGGGCGACAAGGCTAACGCCCATCAACACCTTGGAATTTCGCCCCATTCGCATCTTTGCGTCCCTTGTAACTGCCAAGGCCGCACCCGGAGGCTCCGTGTACAACCCATCCATTCAGGACTGCGTTGTGCGCCAAAGAGGTGAAGATACAGTTAGGAACGAATTGTTTTTGGCATCATTCTGCGGCTTTTCTGGCCGCCAAACATGACGTCAGTCGTCGATACCGACGATCATCTCATGGGCCGCAGGATGGCCCAAAAAGGCTGAAGGACTGGCCGATGCACCATAAGCGCCCGCCATAAACACAGCGATGACGTCATCTTCGGCAGCAGGTGGCAGCAGCACCTGATCCCCCAGCCGGTCGAGCGGCGTGCAGAGGCACCCAACGACCGACGCAACTTCGCTCGGCGGCGTATCAAATTTGGACGCGACAGCGATGGGGTAGTTCCGCCGGACGACAGTCCCGAAATTGCCGCTCGCCGCCAATTGGTGGTGCATGCCGCCATCCGTCACGAGGAAAACCTCGCCGTGGCTTTCCTTACGGTCCACCACACGCGTGAGATAAACGCCGGCTTCCGCGACGAGATAGCGGCCCAGTTCAATTGCGAACTTTGTTTTCTCAAGGATATCAGCACGTTGATCCAGAGACTTGGCAAGCTCCTGACCCACATTTTCGATGTCCAGAGCAACATCATTGGGGAAGTAAGGCACCCCATAACCACCGCCGAGATTGACGAACGGCGCCGCAGCGCCGGCTTCGTCTGAAAGCTGCGCGGCCAGGGCGATGGTCTGCCGCTGGGTTTCCGCAATGGCGTCTGCATCCAATGCTTGGGAGCCTGCGAAGATATGAAAACCGCGCCAATCCGCCCCGCTCACGATGATATCCCGGACCATCGCCGGAACGCGTGCAGCATCAACACCGAACGGCTTTGCCCCGCCGCCCATCCGCATGCCGGAGCCCTTCAGATCAAAATCCGGATTGACCCGCACGGCGAATTTCGGCTGTTTTCCAAGCTTCTCGGCAATTGCCAATGCGCGCCGCATTTCGCCTTCTGACTCGAGGTTAAGGATAACGCCAGCCTCGAGCGCCGCCGTCAGTTCGGCAGCCGTCTTGCCGGGCCCTGCGAAGGAGATGTGCTTTGTCCCCGTTGCCAGTGCCACACCCAGTTCACCACCGGAGGCAACGTCGAGCCCATCCACCAGCGGCGCGATCATATTGACCAAGGCAGGCAGAGGGTTGGCCTTGATCGCAAAATGCACTGCCAATTGTGGCGGCATTGCAGCCTTAAGCTGGGAAATGTTGTTTTTAATCAATTGAAAATCATACACAAAAAGTGGCGTAGAGCCTGTAGAACTAACAAGTTCATCAACGCGCTTTCCGCCGATCGTCATCACGCCGTCGACACAGCCGAAACCCTCTGGAATGGGACCCATCGGCTTCATGCGGCCAACTCCTGCATGAGGCGCCCGCGAATGGCCGCGCGGTCCAGCTTTCCGTTCGGGTTTCGGGGCATTTCCGGCCACCATTCCACGCGGGTGGGCTGCATGAAAGACGGAAGCTCCTGCTTGAGATACTGCTCAAATGCATCGGAACGGGCCTGATCCCCCCTGACAATCATGACGATCGCCTGACCCAACCGTATATCCGGTACACCCAAGGCGACGGCCTCAGCGGCGATACCGCTCGCAGTGGCCGCTTCTTCCAATTCCGCAGGGCTGATGCGGTTGCCGGAACTCTTGATCATTTCGTCATCCCGCCCGACAAAATACAGCAGCCCTTCTGCATCGCGACGCACGGTATCGCCTGACCAGACAGCGGTTCCACCGTGGTGCGACCAAGCAGGCGCTGGCTTATAACGGAGGGCTGTTCGTTCGGCATCCCGCCAATATCCTTGCGCGACCAGAGGCCCAGCATGAACGAGCTCACCGGGTTCATCGACACCCGCCTCCTGCCCATCCGGCCGCACGACCATGATTTCAGCAAAGGGAATGGCCTTCCCCATCGACGTCGGATGCGAATCGACGAGCGCAGGCTCGAGATAGGTCGACCGAAAAGCCTCGGTCAAACCGTACATTGGATAGACGTCAGCATTGGGGAATAGGTCGCGCATCTGACGCACCAGCGTAACGGTCAACGCACCTCCCGAATTGGTGACCCGCCGCACTTTCAAGGCGATTTCCGTCGGCCACACGGCCTCGCACAGCTGGATCCACAGCGGCGGCACCCCCGCAATCGTCGTGACGTCATGACGTTCAACAGCTTTGATCACGTCCCGCGCGGTCAGATAGTCGAGCGGAATGACCGCGCCACCCGCAGCCCAAGACGAGAGCAACTGATTCTGGCCGTAATCAAAGCTGAGCGGGAGGACGGCAAGGACCCGGTCTGCAGCACAAACCTTCAGATATTGCGCAACGCTGACCGCGCCCAGCCACATATTGGCGTGACTGAGCATCACCCCCTTGGGTCGCCCGGTAGAGCCTGACGTGTAAAGGATAGCGGCGAGCGTGTCAGGATCATGGCACGACGGCGGCAGCGGGGACGCAGCGCTTGCCTGCCCCTCGATATCGTTCGGTGCACATACGCGACACTCGTCTGGCACATCGTCATCAGCAAGCAGAGCCGCCCTAGCAGGAGGCGTAACAAGCAGCTTTGCCCCGCTATCGGCGAGGATATGGCTCACCTGCGCGCGTTTGAGCGCCGGATTGATCGGCACATGGACAAGCCCTGCCCGCGCCGCCGCCAGCGGCATAAGGCAGGCGAGCCGCGTCTTGGGGAGCCAAGTCGCAACCCGGTCCCCGTTGTTCAGACCCATGCCGAGCAGGGCCGCAGATAGACCTCCCACCAGCTTTTCCAACACAGCGTAAGAAATTGTTTCATCCCGCGTGATAAGAGCAGGGCTATCCGGTCCTCCGCGCAATAGCAGGTGGTCCAACGGATATGGCGTCGGGTCAGGGGATTGCACTCTACTTCCTTCAGGCCCAGAATTATCAAGGAAATGCGGGGCTAGCACAATGTGGGTTAAGGGGGAGTTGTTCGATGACCTGCAATCTGTCGCGGCCCGATTTGCTGATCGGCTGAGCGATGATGTGCAGCCACACCTCTTTGACCGCCTAACTTGGTATGAATTAACAAAGACTTACGCTCGGCCAGATGCGCGACCGTTGATCGCCTATGCCCATGCGCAGGGTCATGATGCCTGGCTGTTTATGGACCGCACAGCCCCTAAGGCCGCTCAGGGGCTCGGCAGCTGGTATACGCTGGCCTTTCGGCCCGCCTTTTCCGCCGATGTACCAACCAATATTAGGTACGCACTGCTCGTCGCCATGGCCCGCCGCCTGCGCAAAACGCTGGGAACATTCCGTCTTGAACCTGTGCCCGATGCCGATGGCACGAAGGATATGCTTGTTCGTGCCTTCCGCAAGGCGGGCTGGTCCGTCGCGGCATCTCCCAAGACCGGCAATTGGTTCACCCTTGTGGATGGTATAAGTTTTGACGAATTCTGGT
>CAJBSR010000155.1 GCA_903958285.1 uncultured Sphingomonadales bacterium | reverse complement strand
ATCAGGACAAGGTCGTTTGGGACCGGCAGAGATATCAGGCCAACCCCATCATCTGCGATGGCGACGGTCCTATTCCGCAGTTCCGCAAATATTATGCGCGCTATTACGCAACGCCGGAAACAGCGCCGGAAGGCGATAATGTCAGCCCGATTCGCGCGGCTGGATAAGGTAGACCTGCTGGTCTAGGTCAGGCCAGTATTTGTAGGGGATAGACAATGAAACGCCTGACCATATTGCTCGCCTGCACCGCATCCGGTGCGCTGGCGGCACCTGCCGAGCGCGCCACCGTCTGGAGCGGCGGGCCGATCATCACGATGGCTGGCGACACGGCAGAGAGTGCCGAAGCCATTGCAGTGCGGGATGGAAAGATCATCGCGGTCGGCTCCCTTGCCTCAGTGCGCAAGGCTGCGGGCAAGAAGGCGGATATGGTCGATCTTAAGGGACGCACCCTCCTGCCCGGCTTTATCGATGCGCATGGACATGTTGGCTCGGTCGGACAGGTGGCAGCCCTCGCCCAGCTCGCCCCGCCGCCCGTTGGTAAGGTTGATAGCATAGCCGCACTGCAAGAGGCATTGCGGGCCTACACACCGCCGACCGGCATGCCATTCATCATCGGCAATGGATATGATGACTCGCAATTGGCGGAACGGCGACACCCCAATCGGCATGACCTTGATGCCGTCTATCCGGACAAGCCCACTATCATCATCCATGCGAGCGGGCATTTTGCCGTGATGAATTCCGCGATGCTGAAGCTGACCGGCATTTCCGCAGACACACCCAATCCAGCGGGCGGCATCATCCGGCGCGAAGCTGACGGAAAAACGCCGAACGGCGTGCTTGAAGAAACTGCGTTCTTCGTGCCTGCTATGCGCATCCTACCTCCGAGCCTTGAAGGCGGCGTCGCCTCTTTGGTCGCAGGTTTGAAGATCTACGCGGCGAACGGCATTACGACCGCGCAAGATGGGCGCGTGATGCCCGAATCTTGGGCGTCGCTGGCTGCAGCATCCAAACGCGGCGTGCTTCCCATCGATACGGTCGCGCTTGTCTCCTTTGAACGGGACTGGCCTGCCGACGTTCGTGCCCAAATCGGAAAGCCGTATGAAGGCCGGATGCGCATCGGCGGCATTAAGCTGACGATTGATGGCAGCCCACAAGGGCGTACAGCTTGGCTACATGATCCCGTCACCGTGCCGCCTGAAGGCAAGGACGCCAGCTATCGCGGCTATCCAGCCATCGACCTCAATCTGTTCAACGCCAAGCTGGCCGATGCCGCCACCAACAACTGGCAGGTCTTCGTTCATGTGAACGGCGATGAGGCCATGCAGGCCCTGATCGACGGCGTTTGGAAGAATGGCCTGACCGGCAAGCGAACCATTGCGATCCACAGTCAGGTTGTCCGCCGGGACCAGCTGGAAGACATGAAGAAGATCGACATTCAGCCGAGCTTCTTTGCCAACCACACCTGGTATTGGGGGGACTGGCACCGCGATGTTGCCCTTGGGCCAAAGCGGGCAGACTTCATCTCCCCGCAGGCGACCGCTTGGGACATTGGCCTGCGTCCCACTGCGCACAATGACTCCCCCGTTGTCCCGCCCGATATGATGCGGCTGATCTGGTCATCGGTGAACAGGCGCACACAATCCGGCGATATCCTCGGGCCACTTGAGCGCATCCCCGTCTATCGCGCGCTGCAACAGGTGACGATCAACGCCGCTTGGCAAATCCACGAGGATGCCGACAAGGGCAGCCTAGCGCCCGGCAAGCGCGCCGACCTTGTGGTGCTGGATGCCAATCCCCTGACGATTGCACCGGACAAGCTCAACACCATCCGCGTTGTCGCGACAATCAAGGATGGCCGGACAATCTACGGCACAACGAACTAGAGGGAACGATGCTCGACACTTTGGCACCCTATGCGGGCATCCTTGGCCTGATCGGCTTTGCAGGGCTCGCAGGCCTGCGCACGCCTGTGGGCAAAGCGCGCAAGGGGGCGGGCATCCGCCTCCTCGGTCTATTGGGCTTGTTCGGGTTGGCCGGCATCTGGATCCCGGGTGCGGGTGCCGTTGGTGCTGCAGGCGCGCTGGGATTGTGGAACCATCAGAACCCCAAGCTTGCCTTTTGGGGCAAGCTTGGGTGGCTCTGGCCGGCAGGTCTGCCGTTCCTGATACCTGCCCTTTTCTAAGTTAGTAGCGGAAGGACATGGTGACGCCGTAAGTCCGGGGTTCGCCGAACTCCGACACGGTTGTCGCGCCGGTGAAGGCGAACGAACCGAACGTCACCGTTTCATATTCCTTATCGAAGATGTTCTTGCCCCAGAAGCGGAGCGAGAATTCCCGATCCCCACCCAAACGACGGGTCAGGCTGATGCTCGCATCGGTGATGGCCTTGCTGCCGATGGGGCGGTTATCGAGCACGTTACTGGATGTCTCAATGCGGCTTTGATAGCTGACATTGGCATGGAAGCCTGCCGCCCAATCGTTTGAGATATCGCGATTATAATCGACATAGACATTGCCGGATGATTTCGGCGCGGATGTCTGGTCTGCAATGAAGTTCTGAACCTGCACCTGGCCTGTATCAAGCAGGACACTCGCCGACCGCTCGCCCAACTTGGCGCTGAGGAGAGCGCCCGACACACCGACCCGCAACTCGCGCGACAAAGCAGCGTTGAGATCAAACTCGACGCCGTAAATGTCGTTGCCATCAATACCGATGAAGTCGCGGTCCCCTGCTGTCGCACCGGTCTGCACGCTTGCCTGATAATTGTTCATGCGCATGAAGAAACCGGCCAGCGAATAGCTGAGCTTCCGGTCGAGTGCATTGCCCTTGATGCCCGCTTCAAACGAGTTGACCGTTTCAGGCTCAAACCCGGCTGCAAAGTTGATCGGGTTGGCAGAACGTTGAGAGGTGCCGCCCGTTTTATAGCCGCGCACAAATTTGGCGTAGAGGTTCAAATCATTGCTGACCTTGTAAGCGACGGTCAGTGAGGGCGAGAAGTTGTTGAACTTGCCCGAATAGCTGGCCCCTGCCACAGCACCTGTTGGCGTGCACGTCTGCCCGAGCGCCGCAAAGGTCAGCGCAAAGAAGCCGCAATTTTCAGCGGTAAATCCGCCAAGCGCGGCAAAGGAGAAGGACCTTTCATTGATGCGTGTGGCGGTTCGCTTGTCATGCGAATAGCGCGCACCAACCGTGATGCTCAGCTTCTCATCGGCTCCCGGCCGCACCGTCACTTCGCCAAAGGCCGCATAGGATTTGTTGGCGATGCCCGTCAGGTTCTGAAGGATGAGCGGACCCGAGCCAATGGCCCCGCCGAAAATATCGAGCGTCGCCTTATCCTCATAATAATAGGCCCCCAGCACATATTCGAGGCTACCGGCCATGAAGCCTGTATTGCCCAGCATCTGGACTTCCTGAGACGTGCTGCGGAACTGCGTATCCTCCGACGTCGCGGCGACACCATTTGGTCCGATCACATTGAGCACGGTTCCAGCAGGCAGGGTTGGAATAACCGAGCTAAGTACGGTCGTGACAATGCTCGCCGAATGGGTTGGCAGATTGTCCGAATATTGGCTGTTGTTGATCCGCCTGTGCCCGGTGATAGACCGCAGGGTCACATTGTCGTTGGCTTCCCATTCGATGGTGAGATTGTGCCCCGTGACCTTCCCGTCACTCGGCAACATGGCGCGGACAGCCGCGGCGCGATCTGGCCGACGGTTCACAAAGGGCGCCGTATCGGTGAAGGTGTTCACGAGGCTTGTGATGCCCGTTGCCAGCCCAAAGGTGCCGGGGATCGGGAATGGTGCCGCCACGGGGAAACTGGCCGGTGCGCCGGCGACGGGCACGGTCAACGTACCGGTATCCTTGTTGCGCGAATAATCGAACGCATAGTCTATGGTCAGCGCTTCGCTGGGCATGAAGCGGATAGCACCGCGGAAGGCGGCGTGGTTCTGCCGCGCATAATCCAGGCCAAGGCCCGTATTTTCCTGCAAGCCATCCCGCTTGGAGCGAAGGCCGGTCAGGCGGATCGCTGCGGTATCTCCCAAAGGCAGGTTGAGCGTCGCCAACCCGCGCTTGGCGTCATAATTGCCATAGCTCACCGAGCCCTTGGCGGCGAATTCGCCTAAGACCGGCTTGGCCGAAATGATGTTGATCGCCCCGCCCGTCGCGTTGCGCCCATAAAGCGTACCCTGTGGCCCGCGCAGCACTTCAATGCGTTCAAGGTCTTCGGTTTCAAAGCCACCACCGACTGTGGTGCCAACATAAACGCCATCAACGTAGAGCGCGACCGAAGGGTCCTGCGTCAGCGTCACGTCATTCTGGCCGACGCCACGGATGAACAGACGAACTGTATCTGACCGGCCATTGAAGTTGTTGACGAAGAGGTTGGGCACCTGCCCCACAAAATCGCGGAGTTCTGAAATCTGGTTGTTCTCCAGCGCCTCATTGTTGAAGGCGGAGAGGGAGATCGGCACATCAACAAGTGCCTGTTCCCGCTTTTGCGCGGTGACGATGATATCGCCGGGTGCAATGTTTTCAGCGTCTGCTTCGGCGGCCAATGCAGGCGTCACCGTCCATGCCAGCGCAACAGCCATAGCTGCTACGCCCGCGTTGAGGGCACTCTTCATTCTTCCTCTCCTCCCAGTCACGTTTTACACGTTTACGCACTACTAGAACGCGTTCTGGATGGGGCCGCTGTTTACGCGTGCTCCCTATTTGAGGCGAAGACTGTCATGATATGCGTAAGCCCGCAAGCCCAAACTTTGCGGACCGCGCTAGACCTGGCGGAGCGGGAAAATAAGCGAAAAGCCGCGCCTTAGCGGAAGCGGATCTTCGCCTTGGGCGGGTATTTGGCCATCGTTGCGCCATGCAAGGCAACCAAAGGTCCGAGTGCGTAGGACGGCGCCCATGCCTTTTCGATCAGCACCGATTTGCGCTCTTTGGGATCGAGATAGAGATTGTACATCCACCCATTGAGCGGCGTCATGACTTGAGCATTGTCGAGCCCTCCCATGTCCCGCACGTTGCCCGAGCCGATCTGAATTTCAGACGTCGCCATCTTGTAATAGCGCCAACGCACGGCTGAAAAGAGATCCACATTCCAAAGGAACACTGCTTCGCGCGCGGACTCGCCATTGTCTGCAAGGAGGAAGGATGTCTGGTCGATGCCGTCGATATAGCGGTCAGCAGGCACAGCCTTCGCCGCATCAACACCCGCCACTGCCAGGCTGGTGTTGAACATGTCGGTCATATCGAAGAGGCCGTCGGACACCCGACCCGGTTTGATCATCCCCGGCCACCAGAAGATGCCCGGCACCCGCACGCCGCCTTCCAGCGTGGTGCCCTTTGCGCCCCGGAAAGGCGTCGTGCCGCTATCAGGATAGCTGTCTTCCTCCGGCCCATTGTCTGACGTGAAGAAGACGATGGTGTTATCGGCAATCTTCAGATCCTCAAGCAGCTTGGTCAGGCGGCCGACAATATCGTCCACTTCGATCACGCTGTCGCGATACACATCCTTGGTTGCGGACTTTCCGACAAACGCCTTGCTGGGCTGATTGAAGTAATGGACCTTAGAAAAGTTGTGGCTGAGGTAAAAAGGCTTGCCGGACTTGACCGCGCGGCGAATGAAGCCTTCCGAGAAAGTTGCAAATTTCTGGTCAAGCGTCGCGTCATTGCTCCAGTTGATCTGGCCGAGTGACTTACCGCCACCCTCCTTGGTCGCGGACCAGAGGTCCCGACTGCCCGGTACGGAGCGGAGCTGAGCAAGCAGCTCAGGGTCATTGGCAACATCCGATGCGGACGGATGCTCGTCCTGATAGGCATTGGAGACGCCGAGGAAGCCGGTGAATTCATCAAAACCGACCTGCCAGGGGCGGGAGCCATCCTTCTCGCCCAAATGCCATTTGCCTGAAAGCGCGGTGCGATAACCCGCGCCAGACAGGATTTTGGCGGCGAGAAGTTCGCTGGAAATGTCTGCGTTATCGTTCATGTGCTTGGGTGTGGTCTGGCCGGAGCGGACCGGCAAACGACCGGTGTTGAGTGCCGCGCGCGTCGGTGTGCAGCTGGGCTGCGCATAAGTGGAGGTAAGCTTCAGCCCCTCGCGCGCCAAACGGTCAATATGCGGTGTGGGGGCGCCGAGCGACTCCCCGCCACCATAGGCACCCACATCGCCATAGCCGAGGTCATCAACGACGAAGATCAGGATATTGGGCCGCTTGCCGGTGCGCTTGTAGATCGCATCGAGCTTGGCTTGCGCTGCGCGGGCCTGTTCGGGTCGCAGCAATGCAGGTTCAAAATTGTCGCGCTGGCGCTCTGCCTTGAGAACGGGAGAGACGCGGGACATAGACCCGACCGTCAGCCCGGCTGGAACCGACATTTGCTGGGCCGTCGCCGCAGCCCCCGCACACAGCAATGCCGCCATAAACGCGCGCTTCATAACATCCTCTTTCGCAGTTCCAGCTATAATTTGCGATGAGATTACCAAATGCGTATCAACGCGCAACAGGATTTACGCAAACAACCAAGACCCCGGAGAGAAAATGCGGTTCGGCATCATCATCGCGCTGTTCGCGTCCAGCCCTGCACTGGCGAGTGGCTTCACGCCGTCACCAGATGATCTCCTCGTCCAAAAGGGCCGCGCGATGATCGCGCAGGAGCGCCCTGACATAGTGAAGCACATGGCGCGGCAAGACGGCTTTGGCGGGCCGAAATCGGCCCTCATCGCCCGCGCGATGCTCTCCACCGCGCCGGACGTCGTGGCTGAAGCCCGCGCCAAGATGACCATAGAACCCCACGGCAAGGGCATGTGGCTGATCCGCTTTCCCTATGTGAATGTGGCGCTGATCGAAACGCGTGACAGCCTCGTCCTCTTCGATTCCGGCTATGCATCGATTGGCGTCGTCCTGAAGGACGTCGTCCCGACGCTGAGCAAGAAGCCGCTCAAGACCATCTTCCTGTCGCACACCCATGTCGACCACAGTTACGGCGCGCGCGAACTGGTGAAGCTGCCGTCTCGGCCCCGCGTCATCGCCAGCGCGGAGATGCTCAAGGCGATCAACACCGATCTGCGGCTGGGCGGCTCCATCGGGCGCTACAACAACCAGCCGCTGTCGCTCCAGCCGTCGACCAAGGCCGATGTTGTCGTGCCAGATGAGACGTTCGAGGGCCGCAAGACCTACAAGATCGGTGGCGAGACATTCGTCGTCACGCACGCGCCGGGCGAGACCGAGGACCAGATCTGGCTGTCCATTCCCGGCCGCAAGACCATCGTGACGGCAGACTATTATCAGGGATTCCTGCCCAATGCGGGCAATGGCAAGCGCATGCAGCGTTACGTTGAGGAATGGACGGCCGCCTATCGCGAGATGGCTGCGCTCGATCCCGAGATCATGCTGCCGATGCACGGCGCCGCCATGGAGGGTGCGGACAAGATTGGCGCGGCACTCACCACCTATGCCGATGCGTTCGATTACATCACGCAGCAAGTCATCACCCGCCTCAACGCGGGCGAGCGCAAGGACGTCATCGCCGCCTCCATCGACTGGCCCGAACGGTTCGCGAAAAACCCGTTGCTCGACGCACAGTATAACCGGCCGCAGGACATTGCGCGCATGATCATGAAGCGCTGGACCGGTTGGTGGGACGATGTGCCTTCACATTTTGCCGCGATGACCTTCGATGCCGAAGCGCGCGAAGTGCTGCGCCTGGCCGGTGGACTGGATGCGGTCGAAAAGCGTGCGCGTGAGGTGCTGCCGTCCAACCCAATGCTCGCCGCGCGTCTCGCAGATTGGGCCTATTTCGGCGCGCCTGATGATCCCAAGGCGCTCCAACTCGCCATCGACGTCTACCTCGCCCGCATCGCTGAGCCGGACATGCCGGTGCAGGAAGGGCTCATCTACCTAGATGTGGCGGCCAAGGCGCGAGCAAGGTTGGCGGAGTTAGGTGCGGCTAAGCCCTAATCCTCAAACGCCGGTGCCCAAGCCACGCCGTTGATGTGCCCGCCACCATCGGCATAGATCGTGTTGCCGGTTACATAGCGACAATCCTCGCTGGCAAGGAACAGAGCGACGCCCGCAATGTCGGCTTCCGGATCGCCCAATCGGCCCATCGGGTTGGCAGCATTGATCTGCCCGATCATGTCAGGCTGCATTTCGGCCATGCGCCGTGACGAGGCGGACCAGGCGGCCGGGCAGATGACGTTGCAGCAGATACCATAAGGCGCCCATTCCCGCGCGGCGGTGCGGGTATAGGCGCGCAATGCCTCCTTTGAGGCGTTATAGTCCGCGCTGCCCATGTGCGCGTTGACGCCGTTCAACGAGCCCATGTTGATGACGCGGCCCCAGCCTTGCGCCTTCATGTGCGGGAGCGCGGCTTCCATCGCCCATTTGACACCCCACAGGTTCATGCCAAGCGCGGAGAGGAAATCCTCGTCCGATTTCTTCTCGATCCGGGCGACGCCGCTGCCGCGATAGGCGTTGTTGACGAGGATATCGACCGGAGCGGCCTTGGACATCATTGAGGCGACAGCGACCTTATCGGTCACATCGACGAAAACCGCCTCGACCGAGTGGCCTGCATCGGTGAGCGCACGAGCTTCCGCGACAGCCTTCTCATGATCGAAATCGGCCATCACGACATGCGCGCCTTCTGCCGCGAACCGTCGGGCAATGCCAAGGCCGATACCATCCGCCGCCCCCGTGATCAGCGCGCGGCGCCCTTCTAGTCGTCCGTCGGTCAACTCTTCTCTCCCTCAAACGCATCAAGCCCCGACACATCGAGCGGGCGGGCAGCGCAAAGCATCCCGTGCCATGCTCGCGGCAGATGCGCCATATCCCGGTCCCGCTCAGCCAGTGCCTGCACGTCGCGCCTGTGTTTCTCGATCAGTTCGGCGAGCGTGGCCGCACCCTGCGCGGATAGCTTCATGACTTCGGACGCATAGACCGCGCGTTCATCAGCGAAGTCCATCGCCAGAAATTGCGCCTTCATCTGGTCTTCAAACATCGCGCGCATCGGCGTCTTGCGCCAGACGATGGCGCGATCCACCAAGGGGCGAACGCGCCAGCCGGGGCGGCGATCGATGAGCGCCAGCCGCTCCAACCGCAGCAGCGCGGCCTCCATCTGGCGGGGCGTGACGTCGAAATCCTTCGCGACTTCGGTCGGCGTATAGCCGCCCAGAATGACGATGAAGAGGAAGGACAAGAACGCATCCTGGCTGAGCGCGCGTTCCTGCGCGAGGGTCAGTTCCTGCGCGAGCCCTTCAGCGGCCCCTTCTGCCAATCGTGAAAGCTCAGCGATGTCTGTACCGGCAATATCCGCCAGCCGGTCCAGCCCTTCGAGCGTCAGGCCCCGACCGGCAAGCCATCGTTTGGCCGTTGCCTCTCCCACGCCCAATTTTTCCGCCAAGCGGGGCGCTGTCCACCCTCCGGCACGGAGCATTTGCCGCAGCGGCGGCAGAAGAGCATGAGATCGTTTCACGATACGATATAGATCATCATATGATCTTGTCTGCAAGTCCTAGGATGGACGCTCGACCCGGTTAGCGTCACACTCGGCTCCAGAATCATCAAGGCCTCAAAGGCCAAAAACGAGGAAATGGAGCAGAGGATGAACGATATCCTGATCAAGAACGGCACTGTCGTCGATGGAACAGGTGCTGCCGCGTTTGCTGCAGATGTGCGCATTAAGAATGGTGTGATCGCCGAAGTCGGGCAGAACCTTACCGCCGGTGGTGAGCGCGTGTTCGACGCCGATGGCTGCATCGTCTCCCCCGGCTTTATCGAAAGCCACACCCATTATGACGCGTCGATGTGGTGGCAGCCCGATCTCGATCCGCTCCCCGGCTATGGCGCGACGACGATGATCCTCGGCAATTGCGGGTTCTCGATGGCCCCGCTGCACCCGTCCAAGCAGGCGCGCGATGAAGTCATGGGCATCTT
>CAJBSR010000154.1 GCA_903958285.1 uncultured Sphingomonadales bacterium | reverse complement strand
GCGATACTGGATGTTGCGAGCGTTCTGAAGCCCGCCTTTGCCCCCCAGATAGGCAGATGACTTGGCGAATAGCAGGATATTGCCCGTCCCTTTATCCTCACACCGCAGCGACACAGCGAACTTCTCTTGAGTGTCGAGGGTCGCCACTATGGCCATCTCGGTATCGGTCATCGGATCGGTGCGGATCTGGAAGGACCAAGCGAGCATGGCAAGAGCTATCATACTGAAACAAAACCCTTTTGAATTTTTAAAATTAAACAATACAATGAGTTGCAATTTCTCCGAATCAGAGACAGCTTCCAAATTTGCGATGTCTTTGATAACGTAAAATTTTTGATTATAAAATATAGTTTGGAATTCATATTGTGTAAATGCAATAACATTCTAGCCAATATTTAAATATTTTCAAATGCATTTGAAAAAATCAATATTTTTTGCAAAAAACTCCAATTGAAAATCTAATATTACAAGTTTTGATCGGTTTCAGCCATGCTTCCTCACAGTGCCGCGCAGAAACTTCGCCGTGCGGACCAACACATCAGTGATCTCAACAGTCTGATCAGCGCATACTTCAATCAACGGCCGTTCAAGGTAGTCAAGCGCTTCAACGCAGATACCGGCAACCTGTCCTTGTCGATTAAATGTGAGATACCCATACCAGATCAAATCCCCATCATTCTGGGAGACGCCATCCACAACCTGCGGGCGGTCTTGGATCACGCCTATTTTTCCATCATCACCCGCAACACTTCCCGCCGCGACAACATCCAGTTTCCGATCTATCGGCCTGACAACAAAAAAGACGTTTTGGGTCGCAGACTTGTAAAGCTCGCCGGAGAAAAGGTCTGCGAAGCTATTGAGTATTGTCAGCCGGAGCCGGGCGGGCGCTATCTAATCTACGAACTCGACGCCATAGACGTTGAGGACAAGCACCGCGCTATCCTTATCGCCGCCCGCTCTGGATACATTCCCGCCGCTCTACTTAGCGTCGTGCTTCCTGAAATCGGCGTCCAGTTCACGGGGCCAGGAATATTTCGATTCACAGGAGATGGCGATGACGTCTTTAGTGTTGCCATGCCCCCAATTCACCCCATCACCAAGCACGGGACTTTTGAAAACGAAGTGAAAGTTGCGACTAGATTTGATCTGATATTTGGAGAGGGAAACCCTTTCGCATCCCGCGAAATCATTCCGACTATCAATGAATTGCGGCAGAACGTCGCGACCGCTGCTGAAACCATTTGTAAAGCGGCTCTTTAGCTGCAACTTCATCGTACTGATTTCTCAAGTGTGTAATTGCCTGCCAAAACGGTGACAGGTGCCAGAATCTCCAAACCCATCCCAAAAAGAGGCGCACACAATCCCATGACCGCCCCCATTCCCACCCGCCGCGTGAAAATCTTCTTCGATGGCGGGTGCCGCCCCAACCCGGGGCGTATTGAGGCCGCCGTTGTGGTGCGGGGGCAGACCTATGTGTTCGATGATTTGGGCGAAGGTACCAACAGCGATGCGGAATGGCGCGCCCTGATCTGCGCGGTGGAGGTGGCGCAGTCCCTGGCGCTGACCGACGTCGAGTTGATCGGCGATGCGGTGGAGGTGATCACCAAGGCCAACACCGCGCTGCGCAGCGGACAGG
This sequence comes from uncultured Sphingomonadales bacterium, assembly GCA_903958285.1. Taxonomy (GTDB): domain Bacteria; phylum Pseudomonadota; class Alphaproteobacteria; order Sphingomonadales; family Sphingomonadaceae; genus Aquisediminimonas. The sequence goes on along the minus strand of CAJBSR010000154.1, from coordinate 5,817 downwards.
CGCGGAATGATCACGCCGCTGCGTTCCTCGCCTTGGCGCAAGGCGGGCAAGTCGGCCGCCTGCGCTGGATAAAACGCGCACAGAATCTCGCCGGCATCGCGCTCGCCGCGCGGCACCCGAGATAGCTAAAATGGGGAATGGTGGAGCCTAGGGGAGTCGAACCCCTGACCTCTACACTGCCAGTGTAGCGCTCTACCAGCTGAGCTAAGGCCCCATTTGGAGGCGCGCCTTTATGTCAGGCGCGCCGCCGTTGCAACCCTAAGGTTGCCGGTATCTGATCAATTTTCGTCGTTCACGTCGCCGGTGTCGACGCCGAGGTCATCATCACCGCCCAGATCGACATCGTCATCTGCCGAAGGTTCGCTTTCGGCATCCACGTCCAGATCCAGATCCGCCGTGAGATCCGCATCGGGGGTGGCCGACGCGACAGGGGCCGCAGCTTCAAACGGAAGCGGCTGCTTCGACTTCAGAACGGGTTCGGCGATCCACGCATAGCTGCACGAAATGCAGGTAATGGGATCTTCCTTGGTCAGGTCATAAAAACGCGTTGCACACTTCGGGCACGTACGTTTTGTGCCCCATTCAGGCTTCACCATGAGCCTTAAGCCTTTCAATCAAGCAGAATTGCTTTGAGCCAATGTAAACACCGGCTGAATCGGCGCGCGCCTTGCCATAGCAGATCGCCGCTGTCAAAGACGCCGGCGAAATGGCCCATCTTTCCCCCTCCCCTAAAGCATTCGCACAGAGCGGTCCACTCTCCGGAACGGTCCGCGTGCCCGGTGACAAATCCATCTCCCACCGGTCGCTGATGTTGTCCGCGCTGGCCGTGGGGGAGAGCGTGATTGAAGGCCTGCTGGAAGGCGAAGATGTGCTCGCCACGGCGGCTGCCATGCGGGCGATGGGCGCGACGATTGATCGCGGCGATGACGGCGTGTGGCACGTGCATGGTCTTGGCGTGGGCGGACTGCTGCAACCCGAATCAGCGCTCGACATGGGCAATTCCGGCACCTCGACCCGTTTGCTGATGGGCTTGGTCGCCAGCCATGCGATCACCGCGACCTTCACGGGCGATGCCTCGCTCTCCAAACGCCCGATGGCGCGGGTGACCGATCCGCTCGGCACGATGGGCGCGGTGTTCACTTGCTCGCCGGGGGAAAAGGGCAATCAATATCTGCCGATCATGGTGCGCGGCGCCTGCCCTGCCGTGCCGATCACCTACCGCCTGCCGATGGCTTCGGCACAGGTGAAGTCGGCCATCCTGCTCGCAGGCCTGAACACGCCGGGGATCACGACCGTGATCGAACCTGTGCCGACGCGGGATCATAGTGAGCGGATGCTGGCCGGTTTTGGCGCGAAGCTCGATATCTCCACCGATACCGACGGCGCGCGCGTCATCTCCATCCATGGTGAGGCGGAACTGACACCGCAGCATGTCGTCGTGCCGGGTGATCCGTCCTCCGCTGCGTTCCCGATGGTCGCCGCTCTGCTGGTGCCGGGGTCTGAGGTGCGCATCGACAATGTCGGCATCAACCCGACGCGGGCGGGGCTGATCGAGGTGCTTCAGGCCATGGGCGGCGACATCACTTTGGTCGATGAACGCGTGGTGGGCGGGGAGCCCGTCGCAGACCTGATCGTGAAGCATTCCGCGTTGAAGGGGATTGAGACCTCACCCGACATCGTGCCGAGCATGGTCGATGAATTCCCCATCCTGTTCGTCGCCGCGTCCCTTGCCGAAGGGAAGAGCGTGTTCCGCGGGCTGGAAGAACTGCGCGTCAAGGAATCAGACCGCATCAGCGTGATGGCCAAGGGACTGTCCGCGATTGGTGTGACCGTCGAAGAGTTGGAGGACGGCCTGATCGTCCATGGTTCCGGCGGCGCGCCGCTGACCGGTGGCGCGACCATTGCGGCGGAACTGGATCACCGCATCGCGATGAGCTTCGCCATTGCAGGGCTGGTCTCGGCAGCGCCGGTCACCATTGACGATATGAGCCCTGTTGCGACCAGCTTCCCCATCTTCGAAGCCATGCTGGAAAGCCTCGCCGCGCGATGATTATCGCGGTCGACGGACCTGCGGCTTCCGGCAAGGGCACCATCGCCCGCGCTTTGGCCGTGCATTATGATCTCCCGCATCTGGACACAGGCCTGCTCTACCGCGCCGTGGGTGTGGCCACGTCGCGCGCCGGACGGGACCCGGATGTAGAGGCCGATGCCGTCGCCGGTTGCCGGATTGATGAGACGCTTCTGACAGACCCTGAACTCCGCACCGAAGCCGCAGGGGCGCTTGCCTCCCGGGTGTCGCGTCATCCAGCGGTTCGGGCGGCCTTGCTTGAGTATCAACAGGCCTTTGCCCGCCAGCCGGGCGGCGCGGTACTCGATGGACGCGATATCGGCACCGTCATTTCGCCGGACGCCGATGCCAAGCTGTTCGTCACCGCCTCCGCCGAAGTGCGGGCGCAGCGGCGGCACCGTGAAGATGCCCTGACGGACTATGATGCGATCCTTGCCGACATCGAAGCGCGCGATGCCCGCGACGCAGGGCGAAGTGCCGCGCCGCTGCGGCAGGCGGACGACGCAGACTTGCTAGATACCACCGATATGACTATAGGCGCGGCCGTCCAGCGGGCGATTGCGCTCGTGGAGGCCCGGATTCGGCGCTGAGCAGCTTTCATAGCTACCCTCCCCTTTTCGACCCCACGATCTGTTGTCCAAAGGATGCTGCACCGGCATGGGGTCTGTGCGGCAGTCTGGCCAAAAGACCTGTGGATTCAACCACATGGCCGGAAAACAAACATGATTGGAATACTCTAGCAATGGCAACTTCCGCCAACCCGACCCGCGATGATTTCGCGGCTCTCCTCTCAGAATCACTCGGCGATGCCGAAAGCCTCGACGGCCGCGTCGTCAAGGGTATCGTTACCGCAATTGAAAACGACATGGCCGTCATCGACGTTGGCCTGAAGTCGGAAGGCCGCGTCGCACTTCGCGAATTCGCAGCCCCCGGCCAGAAGGCTGAACTCGCTGTTGGTGATGAAGTCGAAGTTTATGTCGACCGCGTCGAAAACGCCCAGGGTGAAGCCGTGCTGTCGCGCGACCGCGCACGCCGCGAAGCCGCCTGGGATGCTCTTGAAGCTGAATTCGGCCAGTCCACCCGCGTTGAAGGTGTCATCTTTGGCCGCGTTAAGGGCGGCTTCACCGTCGACCTCGGCGGCGCTGTGGCCTTCCTTCCCGGTTCGCAGGTCGATATCCGCCCCGTGCGCGATGTCACCCCGCTCATGGACATTCCGCAGCCCTTCCAGATCCTCAAGATGGACCGTAAGCGTGGCAACATCGTTGTGTCGCGTCGTGCCATCCTTGAAGAAAGCCGCGCAGAAGCACGTTCGGGCCTGATCCTGAACCTCGCTGAAGGCCAGGTCATCGAAGGCGTCGTCAAGAACATCACCGATTACGGTGCGTTCGTTGATCTCGGCGGCATTGACGGCCTGCTGCATGTCACCGACATCAGCTACAAGCGCGTCAATCATCCTTCGGAAGTCATCAACATTGGTGACACCGTGAAGGTGCAGATCATCCGCATCAACAAGGACACGCAGCGCATCTCGCTCGGCATGAAGCAGCTGGAAAGCGATCCTTGGGAAGCTGTTGCGGCCAAGTATCCGGTTGGCGCCAAGCTTTCGGGCCGCGTCACGAACATCACCGAATATGGTGCGTTCGTTGAACTCGAAGCCGGCATTGAAGGCCTTGTCCACGTCTCGGAAATGAGCTGGACCAAGAAGAACGTCCACCCCGGCAAGATCGTTTCGACCAGCCAGGAAGTCGATGTCATTGTTCTCGAAGTCGACGAAGAAAAGCGTCGCATTTCGCTTGGCCTCAAGCAGGCTGCGTCGAACCCGTGGGAAGCGTTCAGCGCTGCTCACCCGGTTGGTTCGACCGTCGAAGGCGAAGTCAAGAACGCGACCGAATTCGGTCTGTTCATTGGTCTCGACGGCGACGTCGACGGCATGGTCCACATGTCGGACATCGCCTGGGGCGTGTCGGGCGAAGAAGCTCTGGCGCTTCACAACAAGGGCGACACCGTCAAGGCGATCGTGCTTGACGTGGACGTCGAAAAGGAACGCATCTCGCTTGGCATCAAGCAGGTCGAAAAGGGCGGCGCTTCTGTTGCCACCGGCGGCAGCGGACCTTCCGGCCTCGCCAAGAACGCTGTCACCACCGTCACGGTCATTGCGATCAAGGACGGCGGGCTCGACGTGCAGGTTGGCGACGATGGGGCCATCGGCTTCATCAAGCGTGCCGACCTTGGCCGCGATCGCGACGAACAGCGCCCAGACCGTTTCCAGGTCGGCCAGAAGTTCGACGCGATGGTAACCGGCTTCGACCGTTCGAAGAACCCAACCTTCTCCGTCAAGGCGATGCAGATCGCCGAAGAGAAGCAGGCGGTTGCCCAGTACGGCTCGTCCGATTCGGGTGCGTCGCTTGGCGACATCCTTGGCGAAGCGCTCAAGGCACGCGACGGCAAGAAGTAAGGTAACACCAATTCAACCGAATAGGGTCCGTTGTACCGTTGCGAGCAGCGGGCCCTTTTCGTATCAGACTTGGAAAAATCCAATCTGATCAGCAACTTAGTTAAAAAACGTTAACCCTAGCGTTAAGATATTATTACTTGCACTTGTTACCGTATTGGTAGTAATTATCGCGACAGCTGTTGCTTCCGTCAAATATCCTGCTGATCTCGGGGATATGCGTAACGACGGGCTATGGTCTTCGCGGGGAAGAGCATAAGCAGACACGTGCAACAGCATGGGGGTATGAGTATGATACGTTCCGAGCTGGTGGATGTACTGGCGCAAGAAAATCCCGGACTGTCCCACCGGGAAATTGACACTATTGTAACTATCTTTTTCGATGAAATCACGAAGCAGCTTGCCGACGGTGGTCGCGTGGAGCTTCGCGGTTTTGGCGCCTTTTCGACACGCGGCCGAGAGGCCCGTCAGGGCCGCAACCCGCGCACGGGGGCTTCTGTGGATATTCCATCGAAGAAGGTGCCCTATTTCAAGCCCGGTAAGGAAATGCGCGCCAAGCTCAACGTCTGAGCAGGCGCTTTCCAGCCCATTGTTGCTTGACGGCAGCGCTTTCGTCGCCGATGTCGCGCCCGTGCGGACGTGGCGAAACCGGTAGACGCAGCAGACTTAAAATCTGCTTTCCCCTGGAAGTGCGGGTTCGAGTCCCGCCGTCCGCACCACTTTTTCGCCGGCGCGTGACCTTGCCGGCAAGGCGCGCTATCAGGGCAATATGCTGAAACGTCTGGCCTCTTCCCTCTTCCTGCTGGCAGCACTTGCCAGCTGTGGACAGACTGAAGATGCCGACATCTCCATCAGCGTCATCGGCGGTGCAGCGCGCGCGTCAGACCCCAATACACAGGTGCTGGATGCCCCTGCCGCTGTGATGACCGGCGCGCTGATGCAGGGCCTCGTCCAGTTCGATGCGCAAGGACAGATTGAGCCCGCGCTCGCCGAACGGTGGATCGTCACGGATGACGGGCTGAGCTACATCTTCCGCCTGCGCCGCGCCAAATGGTCGGACGGAACAGAGGTGACGGCGGCCCAAGTCGCCAAAAGCCTGCGCACCTCGCTCTCCCCACAAAGCCGCAATGCTTTGAAGCCGATGTTCGGGCCTGTGACTGAAATTCTGGCCATGACCGACACGGTGCTGGAAATCCGCCTTTCGGAACCGCTGGGCAATTTGCTGAAATTGCTGGCCCAGCCGGAGATGGCCGTATTGCGAAAGGGACGCGGCACCGGCCCCTATCGCATTTATCGC
>CAJBSR010000153.1 GCA_903958285.1 uncultured Sphingomonadales bacterium | reverse complement strand
GGCACTGCCGTCCAGCTGAAGGTGACTGCCTTTGGCCAAAGCGTCGGATATTTCGACGGCAAGGCCGGAGACTGCGCGGCGATCAATCACCGCGGGTAGGCTGATGGTCATGGTGTCGGTCCCTCGGTTCAGTGCCGCTTAGAATTCGGACCAATCTTCTTCGGAAAGGTCCTGCTTCACCGCGAGGTTGCCCAAGACCTTGGCGGGCTTGCGCGGTGCCGGTTTCAGGCGGGTTACCGGGGCTGATGCGACGGATCTTACGGCAGGGCGCGATGTTGCATTCGACATGGACGTGCGGAAGCGGGCCACCAGTTCAGCAAGCTCGGATGCCTCGCTGGCGAGGCTCCGCGAGGCGGCCGTGCTTTCCTCAACCATCGCCGCGTTCTGTTGCGTCATTCTGTCCATGTCGCCCACGGCGGTGTTGATCTGCTGCAGGCTGGCAGCCTGGCTTTCGGCGGCCGCTGAAATGCCAGAGACAAGGCTGCTGATCTGTTGGACCTGCTCTCCGATACGGCCAAGCATTTCGCCTGTTTTGCCGACGAGTGAGACGCCCTTGTCGACTTGAACATTGGACTGAGTGATCAACTGCTTAATGTCCTTGGCAGCATCGGCCGAGCGCTGTGCAAGGGCGCGGACTTCATTGGCGACGACCGCAAACCCCTTACCGGCATCTCCGGCCCGGGCGGCTTCAACGCCAGCGTTAAGGGCGAGCAAATTGGTCTGGAAGGCGATCCCGTCGATCACGTTGATAATCTGGGAAATCTCTTGCGCGGACTTTTCGATGTCGCCCATCGCAGTTACAGCTTCGCCAACGACCTTGCCGCCATTGGTGGCCTCGTCCATCGCCTGTCCCACAGCGTGATTGGCTGTGCGTGCGCTTTCTGATGCGCTGCGGACCGACTGGGTCACCTCGTTCATTGCGGCTGCCGTTTCCTCAAGCGAGGCGGCCTGCTGCTCCGTGCGGCGGGCCAGGTCTTCAGCAGCGGTGCTGATCTCGGTTGAGCCCGTGTTAACGCTTGTGGCTGTGTCGGCAACGCGGCTGACAACGCCGTTCAGCTCTTCAAGAGCGTCATTAAAGTCGACCCGAAGTGCATCGTATTTCTCAGCGAAGGTGACGGTAATGCGGTGAGTGAGGTTGCCCTCCGCAATAGCCTTCAGGCCGGTTCCCAATTCTGAAACAACGACCTGCTGTGCGGCGACATCCGCCACGCGTTCGATGGCCCTGACGCGGAACACCTCTAGAGCCCGGGCCATATCGCCAATCTCGTCTTCGCGCTCTTTTCCATCGATAACGATGTCATAATTAGCGCGGGTCATGGCATCCATATAGCCGATCATTGCGTTGGTTGGTTGCAGGACCTTACGCATCAGGAACCACACAGCCGCCCCCACTGCACCCGCGAGCAGAAACATGATGAGACCGAGCTGGATAGATATGTTGACGACGCCCTTGGATGCTTTCGCCTCAATCTCTTCGTCGGCTTTCAATAACTTACTGACGACACGTCCAATGACCACCTCATTCTCGTTTTCGAGACGGGTCAGGCGGTTAAAGCTGGCGCGGGCGGCATCTGCGTTCCCGGATTTGGCCGCAGGAATGAAATTGTTCTGCAGTTCATCCCAGAACCGGTCACTCGACGGAAGGACTTCACGAACAAAGCCATCTTGAACATCCTCAGGCAGGAACTCGTTCTTCTCGACGGCAGCTTTTCGTTCCTCATAATTGCGCCGGTCGTTCTGAAAGGTTCGTTCGGCTTCTCCAGCCGAAATGGTACCCAGCATCACTTTTGAGGCAATGAGATAGGGGTCTGCGGTAGAGAGCGTCGGAGGCATGGAG
>CAJBSR010000152.1 GCA_903958285.1 uncultured Sphingomonadales bacterium | reverse complement strand
GCTTTCGGTGACCTTGATGGCGACGTTCGATTCCGATTCACGGAACAGACGGTCGCGGATCATGCGGCTCGTCACCTTGGTGCCTTCGCGGCCAGCCATGGGCGAATCGTTCACAGCAAAACGCATGGACAGTGTCGGCGGATCGATGGGCTGGGCGGCAATCGGATCGGTGACAGCGATGTCGCAGATCGTGTTGGCCACCGTCGCGGTCGTCATGCCCGCAATGGAGATGATGTCGCCAGCCTGTGCTTCGTCCACCGGTACACGTTCCAGACCGCGGAAAGCGAGGATTTTTGAGGCGCGGCCTGTTTCGATGACCTTGCCATCGGGGTCGAGCGCGTGGATCGGCATGTTGGTCTTGACCGTACCGCTGTCGACGCGGCCCGTGAGGATGCGGCCGAGGAAGTTGTCACGGTCAAGCAGCGTCACGAGGAACTTGAATGGGCCATCTTCATTGGCCTCAGGCTCTGGCACGTGGCGCACGATGGTTTCGAACATCGGAGTCAATGTGCCTTCGCGCGCTGTATGATCGAGCGAGGCATAGCCGTTGCGGCCCGAGGCATAGAGCACGGGGAAGTCGAGCTGCTCGTCCGTCGCTTCAAGCGAGACGAAAAGATCGAACACTTCGTCGAGCACTTCCTGAATGCGCTCATCGGGGCGGTCGACTTTGTTGACGACGACGATGGGACGCAGGCCCAGCGCAAGCGCCTTGCCGGTCACGAACTTCGTCTGCGGCATCGCGCCTTCCGACGAATCGACGAGCAGGATGACGCCGTCGACCATGGAGAGAATGCGTTCCACTTCGCCGCCAAAGTCGGCGTGGCCAGGCGTATCGACAATGTTGATGCGCGTGCCTTCCCATTCGACCGAGGTGCACTTGGCCAAGATGGTGATCCCGCGCTCCTTTTCGAGGTCGTTCGAATCCATCGCGCGTTCTTCGATGCGCTGGTTGTCGCGGAAGGTGCCCGACTGGCGGAACAGTTGGTCAACAAGGGTCGTCTTGCCATGATCGACGTGTGCGATGATGGCCACATTGCGGAGGCTCATGAGTAGTCCGGTTTTTTCGAGGAATGGTTTCGCCCGCGCCCCTAGCTGAATTTGTGCGTTGCGGCAAGCTAAGCTAGGGCGGGTTGATGCTGGCTCGTCTCATTCCCGATAAGTTCATCTTGCTTTTGCTCGCCACGATTGGCGTAGCGACGCTGTTTCCGGCGCAGGGCAGGGGGCTGTCGGTTGTTTCGACAATCGCCAACATCGCCATTTTCAGCCTTTTTTTCTTTCATGGCCTGCGGCTGTCGCATGAGGCGGTCTGGGCTGGGCTGAAGCATTGGCGGCTGCAACTGGCGGTTCTCGTATTCGGGTTTGGCGCGTTGCCGCTTCTTGGGCTGTCGGTGTCGGTGCTGGCGCCGGACTTTCTGTCTGCGGAACTGTGGCTGGGTGTTTTGTTTCTCTGCGTGCTGCCGTCGACCGTACAGTCGGCGATTGCCGCTTCGTCTATGGCGCAAGGCAATGTTGCGGCCTCGGTGATCGCGGCGGCGCTGTCTAACCTTTCGGGGGTCATTCTGACGCCGCTCATCTTTGCCGCTCTCGCCCAAGTCGGCGGGGCCGGTGGCGACTTGTCGACCATCGGACGGATCGCCGGACTGCTGCTGCTGCCTTTCGCGCTGGGGCAGATGGCGCGATATTGGCTGGCCGCTTGGGCTGAACGCCACCGCGTCTGGATCGGACGGTTGGACCGGACGACGATTCTCATCACTGTCTATGTCGCCTTTAGTGCTGCCGTCGTCGATGGCCTGTGGGCGCGGCTGGACGGCGCGGAGATGCTGCGCCTCTTTGCCGTCGTTTGCGTCCTGCTTGGTGTTGCCATGGGCGGCGCCTGGGCGCTGGGCGGCGCGCTTGGCCTTGCGCGGGAGGACAGGATCACGCTGCTCTTTTCCGGCGCGCAAAAGAGCCTTGCGACCGGCGCGCCGATGGCCCGCATCCTCTTTCCAGCAGCACAGGCAGGCATGATTGTCATTCCGCTGATGCTCTACCATCAATTGCAGTTGACGGTTTCAGCATGGATTGCCGCGCGGCTTGCGCGAAATTAATCGAATTTTGCTCGATCTGGGGTTAGGGGAACGCGGATGAACGCCATAACAACGCCACGGGTCGCCGTTCTTCTGCCCTGTTATAATGAAGCCGCGGCCATTGCGCAGACGGTGGCAGACTTTCGTGCCGCGCTGCCCGATGCGACGATCTACGTCTATGACAACAACTCAACCGACAAGACGGTGGAGGTCGCCGCAGCGGCCGGCGCCATCGTCCGGACGGAGCGGATGCAGGGCAAAGGCAATGTTGTCCGCCGCATGTTCGCCGATGTGGAGGCGGACATCTATGTAATGGCCGATGGCGACGCGACCTATGAGGCCGCTGCTGCCCCGGGTCTTATTGATCTGCTGGTCAACGACCAACTCGACATGGTGGTGGGTGCGCGCAAATCAGAAGTCGAGGCGGCCTACAGGCGAGGCCACAGGCTCGGCAATGCGATGCTCACCGGCATGCTCGCTTGGCTGTTCGGCCGCAGCTTTACCGACATCCTTTCGGGCTATCGTGTCTTTTCCCGCCGCTTTGTGAAGAGCTTTCCGGTTTTGTCTGAAGGGTTTGAGATAGAAACCGAAATCAGCGTCCACGCGCTGGAGCTGCGGATGCCAGTGGCCGAACGGGTGACGGCATACGCCGCGCGGCCCGAGGGATCTGAATCAAAGCTCAGCACCTATCGTGACGGCTGGCGCATTCTGCGCACCATCCTGACGTTGTTCCGCATTGAAAAGCCGCTCGCCTTTTTCGGGATCATCGGCGCAGCGCTCGCCCTCATTGCAGTGGGGATCAGCATCCCCCTGTTTCTCACTTTCTTTGAAACCGGCCTTGTGCCGCGCCTGCCAACGGCCGTGCTCGCCATGGGGATCATGCTGCTGGCCTTTCTCAACGGATTTTGTGGTCTGATCCTCGACACGGTCGTCCGTGGGCGTCGTGAAATGCGGCGGCTGGCTTATCTTGCCCACCCTGTGTAGGGCCAAGTTGATGTCATTTTTGGGGAACCGACCCGCGTTGGAGCGGGCCGTCTGGTTGTTTCTGGCTCTTGCCTCGGCGCTGCCTTTCATGGTGGCGCCGATCCCGATTCTGCCGGATTTGTTCAGCCATATCGGCCGCTACCATGTGATGAACAATCCAGGCGATACATGGCTCAGCCAGTATTTCGCCTTTGACTGGCACGTGACCGGCAACCTCGGTGCGGATTTGCTCATGCTCCTTTTGGGGCCGATGCTGGGCACGGAAAAGGCCGCTTATCTGATCGCCGCCCTTATTCCGCCTGTGATGGTTTGGGGCATCTACCGGCTTTCGCGGGCGCTGTACGGCCAAGTGCAGGCGCCGGCTTATGTGGCGATTATCCTCGTCTGGTCGTTCACCTTCCATCACGGTTTCATCAACTGGTGGCTCGGCATGGCGCTGGTCTTCCACGTTGTGGCCATCTGGGTGGACATTCGCGGAGCGCCGGTCGTCTGGCGCGCCATTTATGCTTTCTTTGCCGCGCTTCTGGTCTGGCTGTGCCACACATCCGCCTGGGGTGTGCTGGGCTTGATTGTGGCCGGGATCAGCTTCGTTGAGCGCAAGTCGTTTGCCCGCTTCTGCGTCTCGATGCTGCCTTGGGCTGCCCCCATTCTGCCCATGCTGATCTGGCGGGTGACCAAGGGCGGCGGCGTTTTGGCCCAGAATTGGTGGCCCACGGTCAAAGTCAGAGGCGTCCGCAATCTGCTGCGCGCGGAATGGCGGGAATTTGATATTGCCTCCGTCGCCCTCATCATTCTGATGACGGTGTGGCTGCTGCTGGACCGCCGCTTTACACGTCATCGCGGGCTGGTGCTCGCGGCGGCAGCGCTGCTCGTGACCTCCATTGCCCTGCCGACGACGGTGCTAAGCTCCTATTTCGCAGACATCCGGCTTTTTGCGCCGCTCTTGATGATCGCGCTCCTCTCCGTATCCAACCTGACGCCCAAGACCGGTGCCTTTGTCGCCCTAGCGGGGGCGAGCCTGTTTCTCGTCCGCGTCGGGGAAACGACCTATGGTTGGATGACCCGCGGAACGGAACTTGAGCAGGATCTCGCAGCGCTTAACCATGTGCCGATGGGCGCGCGCATTGTCGTCTTGTCCCACAGCACCGAATGTGGCGTTTGGCCGCTTGCCGGTCGTAATCATGCGGCGAGCCTCGCCATCGTTCGCCGCCATGCCTTTGTGAACACAGAATGGGACATTCCGGGCCAGCATTTGATGCAGCCAATTTACAATGCGGTTTATGGGTTTAACGATTCGCGAACAGTGGATTTGTTCAACCCGGCATATGGCTGCCCGGGCTTTCGCGTCCGCCGGTTCATGCGGTTGGTGCCGCGTGATCGCTTCGATTACATATGGATCTGGGAAGCCGAAGCGCCGCCTGAGACGAAAAAATGGCTTAACCTCGTTTACGCGGGGCCGTCCTCTAGACTTTATGCCATTGCCAAATCTCCGGATTCGCATTCTGGGGTTGAACTTTCCGTCCCGACCCCGAAATAGATGCCAAAGACATAAGCAAAGGACTGTCCATGAACCCGCATGACGCGCTGATCCCCATCGTTATCGAGCAATCGAACCGCGGAGAGCGCAGCTTCGACATTTTTTCGCGCCTGCTGCGGGAACGCATCGTGTTCGTCACCGGTGGCGTGGAAGACGGAATGGCGTCCGTTATTGTTGCCCAGCTTCTGTTCCTCGAGTCGGAAAATCCGAAGAAGGACATCTGGATGTACATCAACTCGCCGGGCGGCGTGGTGACAGCGGGCATGGCGATCCATGACACGATGCAGTATATCCGCCCCAAGGTTGGCACGGTCTGCGTTGGGCAAGCCGCGTCCATGGGGTCCTTCCTGCTTGCCGCAGGCGAGCCGGGCATGCGCTACGCCATGACAAATGCGCGAATCATGATCCACCAGCCGTCAGGCGGCGCGCAGGGTCAGGCGACGGATATCGCCATCCAGGCGCAGGAAATCCTCCGTATTCGTGCGAATATGAATCGTCTTTATGCAGATTATACAGGCAAGGATATTGATACGATTGAGAAGGCTATGGAGCGCGACAACTTCATGACCGCGAATGAAGCCAAGGATTTCGGCCTTGTGGATGCTGTTTTCGACAAGCGTCCGGCAGCAATGGATGACGCGGCTGGCTGAGTCAGCTCAAATTAAGTCATTGCCGCTATGAAATCTGATTGTAACATGGCCGCAAACGTGGCGGGAAGGTTCTAATGACCAAGTTGAGCGGCAGCGACACCAAGAGCACGCTTTATTGCTCTTTCTGCGGCAAATCGCAGCATGAGGTGCGCAAGCTCATTGCGGGACCAACCGTGTTCATCTGCGATGAATGCGTGGACCTGTGCAATGACATCATCCGTGAGGAAACGAAGACAGCCCTCGTTTCTAAAAAGGATGGTGGCGTGCCGAGCCCGCAGGAAATCTGCAAGGTTCTCGACGATTACGTCATTGGCCAG
>CAJBSR010000151.1 GCA_903958285.1 uncultured Sphingomonadales bacterium | reverse complement strand
CCCGGTCATGGCGGCGTGCTTGATCGGCTGGATGGCGTCGTGACGTCATTGCCGGTGGCCGCTCTCCTCATCTGGCACCTTGGTTAGGCTGCTGCCGTGAAGACGGTCTCTATCCTCGGCGCGACAGGCTCTATCGGCCAGTCCACGCTCGATCTCGTGCAACGCGCGCCAGACGCCTATCAGGTGCTGGCACTGACAGCGGCGCAGGACGTTGCAGGGCTCGCGGCCGCTGCTCGGGCGACCAATGCAAAGCTTGCGGTGATCGCTGACGAAACACTCTACGAGCCGCTAAAGGCCGCACTTTCCGGCACCGACACCAATGTGTCTGCGGGGCCGCAGGCCTTGATAGATGCCGCACATCTCGATGCAGACTGGACAATGGCAGCGATTGTCGGCTGCGCGGGTCTCGCGCCGACGCTTGCCGCCCTCGAACGCGGCAAGACCGTGGCGCTCGCCAACAAGGAAGCGCTGGTTTCTGCCGGAGACCTGATGCTGGCTGTGGCGCGCGCGTCGGGGGCCACGCTGCTGCCAACTGACAGTGAACATAACGCCGTGTTCCAGTGCCTTGATCAATCGGCGCCGAAGGGTGTCGCCAAGATCATCCTGACGGCCAGTGGCGGGCCGTTCCGCACTTGGACGAAGGCGCAGATGCAGGCAGCGCAGCCGGAACAGGCCCTGAAGCACCCCAATTGGGCCATGGGCGCCAAGATCACCATCGATAGCGCCACCATGTTCAATAAGGGACTGGAACTGATCGAGGCGCATTATCTGTTCGATATGCCCGCGGACCGACTGGAAGTGATCTTCCATCCGCAGTCGGTGATCCATTCGATGGTCGAATATGTCGATGGATCAGTGCTCGCGCAGATGGGAGCACCGGATATGCGCATTCCGATTGCGCATTGCCTCGCCTGGCCGGAACGGATGGATACGCCGGTCGCCCGGCTCAACCTAGCAGAGGTCGCCCGGCTCGAATTTGAAGCCCCCGATGAAGACCGCTTTCCAGCATTGCGTCTGGCGCGCGAGGCCATGGTTGAAGGCGGTGCTAAGCCTGCCATTCTCAATGCGGCCAATGAGATTGCGGTCGCAGCCTTTCTGGAACGGCGGATCGCATTTACGGACATCGCAGTGATTGTGGAATCTGTCCTGCACGCCTATGAGGCAGCGGCGCCGTCAACCATCTCTGATGTTCTGGGGATCGACGGTGAGGCTCGGCGCTTGGCCGCGCGTAGCATGGAGGCCTTACCCGCATGATGGAATCGCCCGGAATTCTCTGGACGATTGCGTCTTTCATCCTCGTTATCGGGCCACTCGTCTTCATTCACGAGATGGGGCATTTCCTCGCGGCACGCTGGTGTGGCGTGCAGGTTGAGGTCTTTTCGATTGGGTTCGGGCGAGAGATTGTCGGATGGACAGACCGCCACGGTACACGCTGGAAAGTCGCTTGGATGCCTCTGGGCGGCTATGTCCGCTTCGCCGGTGACATGAACGGTGCCAGCATGGAAGACAGCCGGTGGCGTCAGTTGCCGCCTGATCAGCGGGATCGCGTGTTCCATGCCAAGCCGCTTTGGCAGCGGGCCTTTATCGTT
>CAJBSR010000150.1 GCA_903958285.1 uncultured Sphingomonadales bacterium | reverse complement strand
GCAGCCAATCCCATCCTCTCCGCCACTTTGCGTGACCAAAAAGGCTGCCGGATGGGATGAGAACCCGTTCGGTGAGCCGTCAGGCGAACAGGCGATGCCGCAGGCATCGGGCGGAGCCCGGAGCGGAGCGCAGCCAACCCCATCCTCTCCGCCACTTTAACGGACCCTCCGGGCGTCCTGGATGGGGTGAGCTATGGGGTCATGCCGTTACTCCTGTAAGGCTGATACTAAGAGCGACCGTTTATGGCAGATCTAGTATCAGTGCGGTTTAGCAACGGCCTGACCCCTTGGTCGGCCCCTTTGAGGAATACTTAGGCTTCGAACCCACATTAATAAGGCCTTTCTTTATTAACGCAGAATTAGTTTGGCATTAATAAAGATTAGGCTAATTAACATGGCATGAAGCGAGGTCCGACCGGCCGATTCGAGGTTACTGCCTGCCAAGGGGAGCAGGTTCGGGCTTTTGTGCCCAGCCCGATGCCACCTAGCCCCGGCATCGAGATGACCGCTGCTCGTCGGCGTTTGCTGGAGGAGGCCGAAGCCGCCTTGGCCAAGCTGGATGGAGCGGCACTCCATCTCCCGGAGATTGATCTCTTCCTCTACGCCTATGTGCGCAAAGAAGCCGTGCTTTCGTCCCAAATCGAGGGAACCCAATCTACGCTGTCCGACCTGATGCTCTTCGAACTGGATGATCTTCAGGTCCCGATCGACGACGTTAAGGAAGTTTCTAGCTACGTCGCCGCGATGGAGCATGGGATGGCGCGCCTGAAGGATATTCCTCTCAGCGGTCGTCTCATCCGCGAGATGCACGAGAAGTTGATGGCGAAGGGCAGAGGGTCCGAGAAAGAGCCTGGGGAGTTTCGACGCTCGCAGAACTGGATCGGTGGCCAGCGGCCCAGTCAGGCGCACTACGTCCCGCCGCCTCCGCACGAGGTGCTCCCATGCATGGGCGATCTGGACAAGTTTATCAACGCCGAGGACGGCATGCCCACGCTCGTACGCGCCGCGCTGGCGCACGTGCAGTTCGAGTCGATTCACCCGTTCCTCGACGGCAACGGCCGCATCGGCCGCCTGATCATCGCGCTTCTGCTCCAGCAGTCCGGCAAGCTCTCCCGTCCGCTGCTCTACCTCAGCCTCTACCTTAAGGCCAACAAGACGGAGTATTATCGATTGCTCGACAAGGTGCGTGCCGAGGGCGACTGGGAGGCTTGGGTCGACTTCTTCCTCAAGGGGGTTGCCGAGACAGCCCATTCCGCATCCCTGACCGCTCGGAAGCTCGCTGACTGCTATCAGGAGGACCTAATCAAGGTCCAGAATCTCGGCCGATCCGGCGGCAAGGCGACCGGCGCTCTGGGTTGTTTCCGAAAGCGCCCCATCCTAGACATCAAGGGCGTCGCCGCCGCCATGAGTACCAACTTCCCGGCCGCGACTCGCGCCGTCCAGGCACTCGTCGACCATGGCATCCTGCGCGAGACCACCGGCAAGCCCCGCAACCGTGTCTTCGTGTACAAGCGCTACATCGACATCCTTAACGAGGGCTGATCAGGCCCGCACGGGAGCTGGGTTTGAGAGGCTCTTCACGCGCCAACAAATTACTTGCGCGCAAAAATCACCGGAGTAATTTAGCAGAGTTGGCAGTTAACTTGTCCGCAAACTGTCCGCAAAGTTTCTCGGTCGTTGGATTTCAACGACATACAGATGAGAGACATTCCTTCGAATCCCATCCTCTCCGCCACTTTCATTGGCCCAATAGCGTGCCAGATGGGATGAGAACCCGTTCGGTGAGCCGTTAGGCGAACAGGCGATGCCACAGGCATCGGGCGAAGCCCGGAGCGGAGCGCAGCCAATCCCATCCTCTCCGCCACTTTAGTAGCCAGCTGGCCCGTTGGCATGTGGGCAAGTGGGCAAGAAAGAGATACCCTCACTTAATGGGATGAGAACCCGTTCGGCGAGCCGTTCATTTCTTCCCCTTGGGGTCAAGGTTGGCGAGCAGTTCTTCGGGGGTGACTTTGGATTGGACGCCGTTGGCGGGGACGGCGGCTTTGGCGGTCCAGAGAATGGCGTTTAAGACCACTTTTCGTTGGTCGTCATTACCCCAGTTCTTGTGGTTAT
>CAJBSR010000149.1 GCA_903958285.1 uncultured Sphingomonadales bacterium | reverse complement strand
CCCACCACCCAAGCGGGTGTGCCGGACAGGTCCAGATCACGCTGGAGCTGGATGTTTTTGGTGAGTTCTTGGTCCACCGCCGGATTGGCCACCGCTGCCTTGTCGAGGCCGATCTCCTTGCGCGCTGCGGCCAGGACATCCGGCGTCGGGCGGCCCTTTGTGTAGAGCGGCTTGTGCAGGACGTTGAACTTGCCCGCCATGGCGGCCGCAACGCTCAGGCGCGCCGCCTCCACACTGTCTTGCCCCAGCACAGGCATGTCCCGGTAGACGACTTTGAGTTTCTTATCCTCGGCCAGCAGCCTGTCGATATCGGCAATCGACGCGCGGCAATAGCCACAGGCATAGTCGTAAAATTCAACGAGCGTCACGTCCGCATCGGGCGCGCCCTCCCAAGCGTCACCAACCGGTGTTTCAATGAGCTTGCGATTGGCCTCAACGACCTTGCCGAGTTCCTGCGACCGGAGATTCTCCATCGCCTGCGGCAGGATTTCGGGGTGGGTCAGGATGTATTCCCGCACGATCTTTTCAATCGCGGCGCGGTCCGTCGTGTTCACAGGCGCGGCCTCTGGAGCCGCAGACGCCATGTAGAGCGCAGCGCCGCCTGCTCCGATCAACCCTGCCAATACCGGCACCACCATGTTTTTCAGTCTCCCGTTCATCGCCGCCTGCGCTTGCCATTTTCCATTTCAGCCCGCGACGCCATGGCAATGTCCTGCGCACGAATCCAGTCCGGAGATCCCTTGGCAATCCCGCCCATCGCGGCTTCGGCGCTGAGCAGAGCAAGATTGGCCCGACCCTGAAGGCTATAGCGCTCCGCCGTTGCCAATTGGGCGCGCGGCAAATCCCCTTCGCGCTCATAGACGACGCCGAGTTGATACCAGGCGAACGGGTTGTCATTATCCTTCGACACCGCCGATTTCAGCACGCGCGTGGCCTCTGGCAAGTTTGCCTTGTCTTCGGTCGCCAGCAGCGCATGCCCGAAAAGCGAGGCAATGAGAGGTTGGGAACGGGTTAGATCTGTGGCTTCGCGCAGCACCGGCAAGGCCTCCTGCGGTCGCCCGGATTCGAGCAGGATCTGCCCTTTGAGTTCCAGAAAATAGGGATCATGCGGCACGGATCGCAGGAGCGAGTCCGCCTCTTCCAGCGCCTTCTCGGGATAGGCGCTGCGGTGCCAAGCATAAGCGCGCGCATAGCGGGCCGGGATAGACATGTCAGTCGCGGGATAGGTGATCAACGTCTGGCGCGGTTCGTTCACAAAGCCCGTCAGCTTGGCCTTTACGCGCTGAAACCGGGCTTCCAAGGCGGGATCAGACGGCTTGTTCCAAGCCGCGTCCCTTTCGACCACTTCCTGCAGCGCAGAGATACGCTCGCCCGTCAGCGGGTGGGTGCGGCCATAGCTGTCTTCCTGGGGGATGGCGTAACGGAACTCGACATTCTGGAGCGTCTTGAAAAAGCCGATCAAACCCTTGCCGCTGATGCCCGCTTTGGCAAGGTAACTGGCCGCTGCCGAATCTGCCGACGATTCCTGCGTGCGCGTGAAGGCGAGAAACTTGCTCATCGCCGCTTGCTGTCCTGCCGCCATGATGCCGGCGCCCGCTTCCCCCGCGCCCGCCGCAATGGCCGCAGCACCAAGCAACAGGCTCAACAATGTGATGCCTGTTGCGGTCTTGATGCCTTCGCTGCTGCGGATGATGTGGCCGCCGGCGACATGACCCATTTCGTGCGCAATAACGCCCTGGACTTCATTGGCGTTCTTGGCCGCGGTGATCAGCCCTGAATGAATGTAGACGATCTGGCCACCGGCCACGAACGCGTTGATTTCCTTGTCCTGCAAAAGGACAATCTGAACATTTTTGGGCTGAAGGCCTGACGCTTGAATGATACCGGCAGACATGTCTGCAAGCAAAGCCTCGGTTTCGGCATCGCGCAGCATCGACTGGGCCATGGCCGGTTGCACCGACAAGGTGACCGCCAAAAGCAGAGCCAAAAAACGACCAATAAGGGATCGGCCAAGGAAGGAGGGGAATTGCATAGTCCTGCTTCTCCCCTCCCCTTGATGAACGCGGGCTGAAAGCCCGGAGATCAGACGCCGTCGCCGAAGGTGCGCTGCCACCAGCCGCGACGCGGCGAGTCCGTTGACCCTTCCGCATCAGATGCCGATGCATCGTCAGATGCAGGGGCTTCTGCCGCCGCTTCCGGGGCCGCTTCTGCGTCCACCTTTTTCTTGCGGGTGCGCTTTGGCTTTTCAGCGACCGCTTCTTCGGCAGCGGCTGGAGCCGCCGGCTCGGGGGCAGGTGCCGCTTCGACCGCGGCCTCTGCACCATCAGCGTCGACCTTCTTCTTGCGGGTCCGCTTCGGCTTTTCAGCCACAGCTTCTTCCGCTGCGACCTCTACCGGTGCTTCGACCACTTCAGCGACGTCAGCAGCCTTGGCGCGGCTTGTCCGGCGACGTGGCTTTTTAGGAGCCTCGTCACCAGCCACCGCCTCAACGGGTTCTGCGGTCGCTTCGGCAGCATCCTGTGCAGCGTCGGCAGCGTCGTCTTGCGACTCCTCACTGCCAGCCGTGCCTTCTTCAGGCCGACGACGACCACCACGACGCCCGCGACGGCGACGGCGACGCGCGCCATCCTTATCTTCGCGTGGTTCAGCGGCATTGGCAGGCGCTTCTTCGCCCGGCTCCTCATCGCCAGAGGCTTCGGCATCGGCCTCACCGTCTGCAGACGGTTCACCGCGCTCAGCCTCGTCACGACGGCCACCACGGCGACCCCGACGGCGACGGCTACGGCCACGGCGGCGCGCATCGCCATCGCCCCGTTCTTCGCGGTCTTCACGCTCTTCGCGGGCTTCCGCCTCTTCGCCTTCTTCTTCTTCGTCGAATTCTTCGACGTCCAGATCGGGCTCGTCATCGACGATGGGGGCATAGGTCGGGCGGAAGGCAGGCGGCGGGCCACCGGCTTCCACCGTCATCCGTGCGCCTTCCAGCTGACCGTCGGACTGGACTTCGATCAAGACGCCATAGCGTTCTTCGATTTCACCCAGTTCATGCCGCTTGCGGTTGAGCACATAGAAGGCCGCTTCCTGGCTGGCGCGCAGCGTGAGCTGGCTGCCACGGCCGCGGGCCGCTTCTTCTTCCAACATGCGCAGCGCGGAAAGACCTGCCGACGACGCCGTGCGGACAAGGCCTGTGCCTTCGCAATGCGGACATTCGCGGGTGGAGGCTTCCAGCACGCCGGTGCGCAGGCGCTGGCGGCTCATTTCGAGCAAGCCGAACTGGCTGATCCGGCCAACCTGAATGCGGGCGCGGTCGTTGGCGAGGGCTGCCTTCATCGCCTTTTCAACCTTACGGACGTTGGAGTTGGACTCCATGTCGATAAAGTCGATGACGACGAGCCCGGCCATGTCGCGCAGACGCAGCTGACGGGCAATTTCCTGCGCCGCTTCGAGGTTGGTCGCGACAGCCGTCTGTTCGATGCCATGTTCGCGGGTCGAGCGGCCGGAGTTGATGTCGATCGACACCAGAGCTTCGGTCGGGTTGATGACGAGATATCCGCCTGACTTCAACTGGACGACGGGATGGTACATCGCCTCGAGCTGATCTTCAGCGCCGTAGCGCTGATAGAGCGGAACGGCGTCGGCATAGGCCTTCACCTTCTTCACATGGCTCGGCATCAGCAGCTTCATGAAGTCGCGCGCCTGCTTATAGCCGCGCTCGCCCTCTACAATGACTTCGTCAATGTCGCGGTTGTAAATGTCGCGGATGGCGCGTTTGATAAGGTCGCTGTCCTCATTGACGAGGGCCGGCGCCTGGCTCTTCAGCGTGGTTTCGCGAATGTCGTCCCAGAGTCGGGCGAGATAATCGAAGTCGCGCTTGATTTCGGTCTTGGTCCGCTGGAGCCCGGCTGTCCGCACGATGCAGCCCATGGAGGCCGGCAAAGCGAGTTCCGCCATGATGGTCTTCAGGCGCTTGCGGTCTGCCGCGTTCGAGATCTTCCGGCTGATGCCGCCACCATGGGTGGTGTTGGGCATAAGCACGCAATAGCGGCCTGCCAGCGAGAGATATGTCGTAAGGGCTGCACCCTTATTTCCACGCTCTTCCTTGACGACCTGCACGAGCAGGACCTGACGCCGGTGGATGACGTCTTGGATCTTGTAGCGACGGCGCAACGCCATACGGCGGCGACGCAGATCTTCAGCTGCATGGTCATCATGGCCATTGCCGCCCGCTGATTCCGGCGCGGGCGCATCGCCCTCGCCATCATCTTCCAGGTCAGAATCGGGGCGATCATGATCCTGCCCGTCATCGTCATGATGGCCATCGATGATATCATCATCGCCTTCGGCTGCGCGGAGAGCTGCTTCTTCAGCGGCATGCTCTGCCTCTTCACGAAGCAACGCTTCGCGATCTTCCTTCGGGATCTGATAGTAATCGGGGTGGATTTCCGAAAAGGCGAGGAAGCCGTGACGGTTCCCGCCGTAGTCGACAAACGCCGCCTGAAGCGAGGGCTCGACCCGTGTTACTTTGGCGAGGTAGATATTTCCTTTGAGCTGGCGACGTTCCGCCGATTCAAAATCAAATTCCTCAATCTTGTTTCCCTTGACCACCGCAACCCGGGTTTCCTCCGGGTGGCGGGCGTCGATCAACATCCGCATTGTCATTATCGTATCTCCGTGCGCGACCTGAGCCACCGATGAGGGCAACTGGCGCGACAAAATTCCGGCGGAGCAAACGCTCCAAGCCGTATGGTTCTGGTGTAAGTGCCTCTGCCGCAGATGCAGGACCGGCAGTCATCGCCGAATCAAAGGCTCCCGTGCGCGCGTCGCCGAGAAGGGCGGAATGGCGCGGAACGGGAGAAACATGCATCATGCAACGTCAACCTGGAACGACCGGATCCCCAACAAGGGCCGGCCTGTGAATGCCGAAAAGAGTCTCGGCGACCTGTTGCTGCTAGCACTGCATTGCCAAAGCGGCAACATCTTTGCAGGGCGCGCCGCCCGTCTCTGGACTGGGCATGGCTAACATATTGTTAAAGAACGTTGATATCATCTGGCAGGAGCCGATCTGCGCGCAGACGACCATCAGGGCTAGACCAGAAGCCGGATTTCGGGGCATGAGGAGCCATGGCGCCGGTTTTCCTTGCCCTTGCAGCACTGGGTTCAGCAGCGGGCACCCCTTATCCAGCCCATCGGCTGGCAGCGGCGGACCCTGCCTTTGTGCGTGTGGCGGAGATCCGCGAACGGCCAATAGCGGCACAGGCCAAGCCAAGGCGGAGCCGGTATAGCGTCACCATCCCGCTCGATCCCGTTGTTCGCGGCACGCCGCAGCCCCGCATTTTGGGGCCAAAGGGTCGCCCGCTGGTCGTCATTGACGCCGGACATGGCGGCCATGATCCGGGCACCATTTCCCCTCATGGCGGCACTAAGGAAAAGAATGTCGTCCTGTCCGTCGCAAAGCGCATCCGGGATGAACTGCTCGCCTCGGGCCGAGTGCGTGTAGCCCTAACGCGGGAGGACGACACGTTTCTCGTCCTGAGAGAGCGAACCGCCATTGCCCGCAATCTGGGCGCAAAGCTGTTCATTTCCGTCCATGCGGACTCTGCGGGTGAACAGGCCACTGGCTCAACCATCTACACCCTGTCGGAAGTCGCCTCCGACCGCGAGGCGCACGCCCTTGCCCAGCGCGAGAACCGGGCAGATATTCTGAATGGCGTCAACCTATCGGGCGAGAGCAATGACGTGACGTCTATTCTGGTCGACCTTGCCCAACGTGAAACGATGGCGGCGTCGCTGGAATTTGCAAAGCTGGTGCGCCGGGAAAGCGCGCCTCTCGTCCCGTTCCGCTCGGGCGGGTTGCGCATGGCCGGGCTCGCCGTGCTGAAGTCGCCCGACATGCCCGCCATCCTGCTGGAACTCGGCTATCTTTCGAATCGGGAAGATGCCGCCCGCATCCGCTCTGTCGAGGGGCAGAAGAATATCGCGATAGGGCTGCGCCGTGCGGTTGAAATCCACTTTGCCAAACAAATGGCCACACGGTGAGGCGCTGCATGGAAAAGCGGTTTCCTGCCCCCCTGTTTCAGGCTAGATGCGCCCGCCATGGCCGATGAACTGCCCGCCGAACAACCCCGTCTGACGTTGCGCCTGCGGCGCGACGCAAGTGGTGCGCTTGCCTGGTTCCGGACCAACTATGCCCGGCCCCGCTTCCGACTGGCGGTGCGCGTTCTGGCTGGTCTGCTGATCCTTTTCGGTCTGTTCTGGCTGATTTTTGCGCGCAATCTTCCATCTGCCGACAAGCTGCTGACCTATCAGCCACCTTTGCCCACTTATGTGCGCAGCATCGATGGCGAGCCCGTCCACAGCTATGCCCGCGAACGGCGCGTTGAGCTGCGCTATGACGAATATCCGCCGCTGCTGGTCCGCGCCTTCTTGGCCGCCGAAGACAAAACCTTCTTTGAACATGGCGGGATCGACATTCCGGGACTGGCTGGCGCCGTCGTCGACTATGTGAGCAAGATTGGATCGGGCGAACGCGCGCGTGGCGGCTCCACGATCACCCAGCAGGTCGCCAAGAACCTGCTGCTCGGCAATGAGTATTCGGTCACCCGCAAGGTCAAGGAAGCGATCCTGGCCCGGCGCATCGAAGCGGTGCTGACCAAGCAGCAGATCCTAGAGTTGTACCTCAACCAAATCCCGCTCGGCCGGAACAGCTTTGGCGTGCAGGCGGCATCCCGCGCTTATTTCAATAAGGACGTCAGCGACCTTTCGCTCAACGAAATGGCGTTTCTGGCCATATTGCCCAAGGCGCCGGAAACCTACGGCCGCGCCAAGAACGAAGCCAAAGCGCTGGAGCGGCGCGACTATGTCCTGCGCGAGATGTTGGACAATGAGTATATCGATCAGGCCCAATATCAGACGGCCCGTGCCGCCCCGCTGGGCCTTCTGCCCCGCGGCGTAACGGCCAACACGCTGAACATGGGCGGCTATTTTCTGGAAGAAGTCCGCCGGGAACTGATCGGCCAATTTGGCGAAACATCCAAGTCAGGACCCTATTCGGTCTATGATGGTGGCCTTTGGGTCCGCACGTCACTCAAGCCCGATTTTCAGCTTTATGCCGAACAGGCCCTGCGTGACGGCCTTGTCCGCTATGACAGCGGCAAGGGATGGCGAGGGCCGATTGCCACGATTGACCCCGGCCCCGGCTGGGCCGGGCGTCTCGCCGCGCAGAATCTGGGCGCAGGCTATCCCGAATGGCGGATTGCCATCGTGCTCGGCAAGGCAAATGCGGCTGTACAAATCGGCTTTGCCGACGGGACGACCGGCGTCCTGCCGGCCATGGGCGCCATGACGCCCAAGCGAGGCACAGCAACACCGGCCTTTGATGCCATGAAAGCCGGCGACATCATCGCCGTGAAGCAAGAGGGCAACGCCTATGTCTTGCGCAACATCCCCGAAGTCTCCGGCGGCATGGTGGTGCAAGACCCGCACACTGGCCGTGTGCTCGCGATGCAGGGCGGCTTCGACGTTCGGCTGGCCTCCTATAACCGCGCGACGCAGGCGCTGCGCCAGCCGGGCTCCTCAATCAAACCGTTCGTTTATGCCGCTGCCCTTGATGGCGGGATGACGCCTGCTGAGATCATTATCGACGGGCCGTTCTGCGTTTATCAGTCCGCCAAGTTGGGCCGCAAATGCTTCCGCAACTTCTCAGGCGGCGGCTCTGGCCCGCACACCATGCGCTGGGGCCTTGAACAGTCACGCAACCTCATGACCGTTCGTGCGGCTTCCCAAACCGGCATGGAACGGGTGGTCAAATTGACGTCCGCCGTCGGCATCAGCGCGCCGGGGCAGGTCTATCCGCCGCTCCTGTCGATTGCGCTGGGCGCAGGCGAAACCACAGTGCTGCGCATGGTGAACGCCTATTCCATCCTCGCCTCCAACGGGCGGGAACGCAAACCGACGCTGATTGACCTCGTGCAGGACAGGGACGGCAAAGTTCGTTACCGTGCAGACACACGGCGTTGTGAAGGCTGCAATGCCCCCGATTGGGACGGCAAGGCCATGCCGCGTCCGCCTGCGCGCACCAAATTGGTCATGGATCCGTTGACCGCCTATCAGGTCGTCCACATGCTGGAAGGCGTCGTCCAACGCGGCACTGCGGTTGGCCTGCGCGACATGGGCCGGCCTCTGTTTGGCAAAACCGGCACGACCAGCGGGCCGACCAACGTCTGGTTCGTCGGTGGTTCGGCGGACGTGATTGCAGGCGTTTATATGGGCTTTGACCAGCCCCGCTCGATGGGCGGCTATGCGCAGGGCGGCACGTTGGCTGTGCCAATCTTCAAGGCCTTTGCAACCAAGGCGATGGCCGACATGCCGGTCATGCCCTTCCGCGCACCGCCGGGCATCCGCATGATCCGCATTGACCGCGCGTCCGGCAAACGCGTCTATGGCGCCTGGCCCTCCAGCGACCCCAAGTCTGCGGTGATCTGGGAAGCGTTCAAGCCCGAAAGCGAACCGCGCCGCACTATCCGCCGTGACGAAATTGAAAAAACGGAAAAGAAGGTCGAAAAAGCGACCACCGATTCCGGAGCGCGCGGCGCACAGCGCGGCGACAGTGATTTTCTGCAGCGCGAAGGCGGGATTTACTAGCCCCGCTTTTTCCGCAATCCTTGCACCGTTAAAATTGGAGAATTGAAATGCGCGCTGAAGCGCAGTCCCACGTCGATCAGATCAATCAGGCCGTCGCCTTGCTGCGCCGCTTTCTTGATTGGGATCGTGCCGTGAAGCGGCTTGAAGTCCTGAATGCCAAGGTTGAGGATCAGGCCCTTTGGAATGACCCCAAGGCCGCGCAGGAAGTCATGCGCGAACGCCGTCGTCTGGAAGAGGCGATCAACGCCACCAAATCCATTGAGCGGGAACGCGACGACACAGTCGAACTGCTGGAGATGGCGGAGGAAGAAGGCGACACCGCACTGGCCGACGAAGCCGTCACCAGCTTGGGTGAACTCGCCGCGCGTGCCGAAACCGATAAGGTCGCAGCACTCCTGGCGGGCGAAGCCGACGCCAACGACACCTATATCGAAATCAACGCAGGTGCCGGCGGCACCGAAAGTCAGGATTGGGCCGAAATGCTCCAGCGTATGTACACGCGCTGGGCCGAACGGCACAAAATGAAGGTTGAGCTGGTTGATTATCATGGCGGCGAACAGGCGGGCATCAAATCCGCCACGCTGATGATCAAAGGTGAGAATGCCTATGGCTATGCCAAGACCGAAAGCGGCGTCCACCGGCTGGTGCGCATCAGCCCCTATGATTCCAACGCCCGTCGCCACACCAGCTTTTCGAGCGTCTGGGTCTATCCGGTCGTTGATGACGACATTGATATTGAAGTGAACGAAAGCGAACTTCGAATCGATACCTATCGTGCTTCGGGCGCGGGTGGGCAGCACGTCAATACGACCGATTCGGCGGTGCGCATCACGCATATCCCGACCGGCATTGTCGTTGCCTGCCAGAACCAACGGTCTCAGCATAAGAACCGCGCGGAAGCGATGAAGCAGCTCAAGGCGCGCATGTATGAAGCGGAACTGCAGAAGCGCGAAGCCGAAGCCAGCGCCGTCAACGCCTCCAAGACCGATATCGGTTGGGGCCACCAGATCCGGTCCTATGTTCTCCAGCCCTATCAGCTGGTGAAAGATCTGCGCACGGGCGTGACCTCAACCGCGCCCGGCGACGTGCTGGACGGGGACCTTGACCGTTTCATGGCAGCCGCTTTGTCGCAGCGCGTTTCGGGCGAGAAGGTTGTCGTGGAGGATATCGACTGATCATGCGCCGCGCGTTCCTCCTTGCCGCTCTCGCCCTTGCAGGATGCGATGGCGCGGCAAAGGAGGCGCCCGCATTTCCGCCGGCAGACCGCCCGGTTGCCTCGATTATCTCTGCCCGCTGGTCAAACGAAGAAGCCCGCGACCGGGTGAACGAAGCCGACAAGATCATGGATCTGGCGGGCATCGACCCCGGCACGACGGTCGCAGATATTGGCGCCGGGGAGGGCTATTACACCATCCGCCTGTCACAGCGTGTGGGCGAAAAGGGCCGCGTGCTGGCGCAGGATATTCTGCCCGAAGTGCGCGACAAACTCGCCGAGCGCGTGAACCGCGAACGGCTGGACAATGTCAGCGTGAAGCTTGGGCTCCCGGGCAATCCGATGCTGCCCGCCAAGAGTTTCGACAGGGTGCTGATGGTCCATATGTACCATGAAATTACAGCACCTTACGAATTCCTCTGGCACCTCCATCCGGCTCTGCGGAAGGGCGGGCGCGTCATCATTGTCGATGCCAACCGGCCCACGCAAGACCATGGCACGCCGCCTTTGCTGCTGCAGTGTGAAATGGAAGCCGTGGGCTACCGGCTGGTGGAGTTCCAGCAAGCGGCGTTCGCAGGTGGCTATCTGGCAGCCTATGATGCAGGCGGCAAACGACCGGAGCCAAACGCGATCAAACCCTGCGCGCTCCGAAAACCCGCCCGCTGATCACAACAGGCCGAGCGCGCGGAAGCCCGCGACATCGTCACCTGCAAAGATGAGGTGGTCGAGCAACCTTATATCCAACGGGCGCAGCGCCGCCGCCAGCTTTCGCGTCATTTCCCGGTCGGCTCGGCTGGGGCGGGTGTCGCCACTCGGGTGATTATGCGCAAGCATGACGGCGGCGGCATCCGCCGCGAGGGCGGATTGGACAATCCGGCGGAGCGGAAAGGATATGGAGGCCCGCTGGCCTTCAGAAAGGTGAAGATCAATTACGCCGCCGGATCCGTCAAAATAGGCGATGACAAGGCGCTCTTCAGCGACGGATCTGAGAAAGGGCGCGAACACCGCATCATGGCTTTGGCCAGCCTCGGGAACCCGCAGATCTAACGCGACACGCATGCGGTCTATTTGGCTAAGTGTCGTAATTATACAATGAGAACTCTGTCCGATTCTGAGGCATTTTACCCGAAATCGGAGAGGTTTGACGATTTTCAATTGCGCCTGCGCGCGGCCTCGCCATAAGCATTCCCCAATGCGCGCCTATCTTGACCTCATGCAACGCATTCTCGACCACGGGGTTGAGCAAAAGGACCGGACAGGCACGGGGACGCTGAACGTTTT
>CAJBSR010000148.1 GCA_903958285.1 uncultured Sphingomonadales bacterium | reverse complement strand
TCTTCCAATTGCTGAAACATTCGCGCCTGTCGGCCATGGGGGTCATGGCCTCTACGCTCGCGCATGAGCTGAACCAGCCGCTGACCGTGGCCGCCAATTACCTCGCGATGATTGAACTCGGATTTGAAACCCGGCCCGATCAGGTGAAGGACTTTGCAGCGCGGGCGGCGGAGAAGGTGTTGGAGGCGGGCCTCATCATCCGCAACGTCCGCAACTATGCCGCCGACGGGGCCGTCAGCCGCCGACCGGAAAATCTGCACCGTCTGGCTGCGACCGCACTGTCGTCGGTGTTTGGCATTCCCGGACAGGCCCACAGCACCATCGTCCTCAATGATGTGCCGGACGATCTCACCGTGCAAGTCGACGCAAGGATGATCGAACACGCCATTTCCAATATCGTCCGCAATGCAGTCGATGCGCTGGCGGATCGTCCGGAGGGCTGCATCCAGATCACCGCCCATCGTGCGGGGGAGATGATCGACCTTCACATCGCCGACAATGGCCCCGGCATCGACGACGATATCGCCGTCAATCTGTTCAGCCCGTTCATCACCACCAAGGAAAAGGGCACCGGCCTTGGCCTGCCTTTGTGCCGCACCATGGTGGAGGCCAATGGCGGGAAGATCAGCCTGATCCGCCACGACGCGCGCGGCGCTCTGTTCTCCATCACTTTGCCGTGCGCTGACACGGCACAGCCCATTCAGCAAGGAAAAGCGCTTTGACCCGACGGACTGTTCATATTGTTGATGACGATCACGACGTGGCGGATTCGCTCGCGCTGCTGGTCGTGTCCATGGGGCACACGCCGGTCATCTGGTATTGTCCGCAGATCTTCCTTGCGGAAAAGGAGCTGAAGCCCAGCGACATGGTGCTGCTCGACATCCGTATGCCCGTGCTCAGCGGGTGGGATGTGATGCGCACATTGCGCGAGGAAGGATATGGGAACGACATCGTCTTTATGACCGGCCATGGGGCGGAGGCCTATCTTAGTGAAGGGCTGGAGGCCGCGCGGGCGAACATCCTGCCCAAACCGTTCAGCGCCATCGATCTGCGCGCGGCGATCAGCGGCTGATCAACAGGGCCTCCATCGCATCCGAACTGCCCCGTATTTCTACGAGGTGCGACATTTTCCGCCAATATGGTATCATCGCATGATGTCCTAAGCAGGCAGCGCGTGGTGCCGACCTGACACTGCGGCTTCGCTGGCCTGCCCACCGGGGTAAAAACCATGCAAGCGCAGCTGGAAACGCTGGCGACGGAAATTGCGGAACTCAAGGCCATCAAAGAGCGGTTTACGCTGGCTGTGGAGGCGACCCGTCTTGCTGTGTGGGATTGGGATGTCCCGACAGGCGCGCTTCAGTTTCATCCAGAAATTAGCAGCGTCCTTGGATATCCAGAAGGGGCACAGCCCAATTACCAGCAGGGTCGCGACCTGACCCACCCCGATGACCTTGCGGCCTTTGACATCGCTTTTGAGGCACATGCACGCGGAGAGACGCCGCGCTATGTGGTGGAATACCGGATCCGCACGGGCGACGGGGACTGGCGCTGGATCAAATGCCGGGGGGAGATTGTCGCCCGCACGGAAAATGGCGCCCCTCTGCGCGTGGTGGGTACTTTTGCTGACATCTCTAAATGGAAAGCAGAAACCGCCGACCGGGAGTTCCTATCTGATCTCACACATCAGCTGATGCAAAT
>CAJBSR010000147.1 GCA_903958285.1 uncultured Sphingomonadales bacterium | reverse complement strand
GGACGATTTCTTTGTGGCGTTCGTGGCGGTTCTTACGGGCCAAGCGCCTTCGCGCACAGAGCCCGCGCCAGTCGTGACCGGGGGCTCGCCTGCGCCCAGTCGCGAACGGCCCTGGGCGAGCGGTGGACTGGGTGCGCCTGTGCCCGCGTGGTTGGTGGTGTTTGCCGCAGGTTTGGCAGGGGCGCTGGGCTATTGCCTGGCGTTGTTGAAATGAACTTACTCGAAGACGTGCTGGCCACAGCGCCAGAAATCACCCGGATCCGGCGGGACATCCATGCCCACCCCGAGCTTTGCTTCGAGGAGCATCGCACGGCAGACGTGGTGGCCGAGCGTCTGCAAGCCTGGGGCATCGAGGTGCACCGCGGTCTGGCCGGCACGGGGGTGATCGGCGTCATCCGCGGAAAAGATGCGGGCGCCTCGGGCCGTGCGATCGGCCTGCGTGCCGACATGGATGCCCTGCCCGTGCAGGAGAAAAACAAGTTCGCGCACGCCAGTCAGCACGCGGGGAAGATGCACGCCTGTGGCCATGATGGTCACACCGCAATGCTGCTGGCTGGCGCGCGTCACCTGGCCGCCCACCGAGATTTCGACGGCACGGTCTATGTGATCTTTCAGCCGGCCGAGGAGGACGGCGGCGGCGCCCGGGTCATGCTCGAGGAAGGCTTGTTAGACAAGTTCCCTATGCAGGCGGTGTTCGGCATGCACAACTGGCCGGGCTTGCCGGCGGGTACCTTCGCGGTCAGCCCCGGGCCGGTGATGGCCTCGTCCAATGATTTTCGCGTCCTGATTCGTGGCAAGGGCGCGCATGCCGCCTTGCCGCACAACGGCATTGATCCGATCGTGGTCGCCTGCCAGATGATTCAGGCCTTTCAGACCATCATCAGCCGCAACCGCAAGCCGATCGATGGCGGTGTCATCTCGGTCACGATGATTCATGCGGGCAATGCCACCAACGTGATTCCCGACACCTGCGAGCTGCAGGGGACGGTGCGAACCTTTGAGCCGGCGCTGCTGGATCTGATCGAAGAGCGCATGACGCAGGTGGCGCAGCAGACTGCCGCAGTGTTCGGGGCTACGTGTGAATTCGAATTTCGCCGCAAGTACCCGGCCACGATCAATGACCGTGATGCCGCCCTGTTTGTGCGCTCGGTTTTGGAGGACTGGGTCGGGCCCGAGCGTGCGCGGGTGCAAGAGCCTTCAATGACCGCCGAAGATTTCGGCTTCATGCTGCAAGCCCTGCCCGGTGCGTATATCTTCATTGGCAACGGTGAAGGCGGACACCGGGGCAGCGGTCATGGTGAAGGGCCCTGCATGCTCCACAACCCCAGCTATGACTTCAACGACGAACTCATTCCTGTGGGGGGCACCTTCTGGTCGCATCTGGCGCGGCGCTGGTTGTCCGCGACACGTTGACGGGGCTTTTAGGCCCGCTGAATCAGCTCAATCTTGTAGCCGTCCGGATCCTCAATAAAAGCAATCAGCGTGGCGCTGTGCTTCATCGGCCCCGGTGGTCGCACGATATTCACGCCAAATTCCGCCAGATCGGCACACACTGCGTGGATGTCCGTCACGGCAATCGCGATGTGGCCCCACGCCGTTCCCTGCGCGTAGGGCTCGGTCTGGTCCCAGTTGTGGGTCAATTCGAGCACCGTCGAGTCATCTTCGGCGCCGTAACCCAGAAAAGCGAGTGTGAACCGCCCCGTTGGATAGTCCTGTCGACGCACCAACTGCATGCCCATGGCTCCGATGTAGAAGTCCAGCGAGCGTTGCAGGTCCATCACCCGCATCATGGTGTGCAGGATTCGCGTGGGACGCTCCGTCAAGTCCATGCGCGGGTCTGCGCTCATTTGGGTGCTGATCTCGTAGTCCATGATGTTCCCCCGGGTGCGGTTGCCTCAGTTCAGCGGGCAGCGATCACATCGATTTCGACCTTCCATTCCGGCTTGACCAGACCGGAGACATACACCAGCGTCGATGCGGGCTTATGGCCATTGAGGACGTCGGTTCGCACCTTCACGAAGGTCGCGTAATCCGCGCGATCCACCAAATAGATGGTGGTCTTGACGATGTCCTGCAGCGTCATGCCAGCTTCGCCCAGGATGGCGGCGATGTTGGCCCATGTCTGGCGCGTCTGCGCCTCGAAGTCGGCACTGGCGACGCCCTTGGCATCGATGCCGATTTGGCCGGC
This sequence comes from uncultured Sphingomonadales bacterium, assembly GCA_903958285.1. Lineage (GTDB taxonomy): Bacteria > Pseudomonadota > Alphaproteobacteria > Sphingomonadales > Sphingomonadaceae > Aquisediminimonas. Next base: position 38 of record CAJBSR010000147.1, on the reverse strand, counting down.
GACATACAGGGTGGCCTGCGGCGCCTTGCACAGGATGC
>CAJBSR010000146.1 GCA_903958285.1 uncultured Sphingomonadales bacterium | reverse complement strand
CGGCTACTTCCAGGAAAAGCTAGAGATTGAGCAGAAGCCGGGTTCTGCGCCGGACCGCATCGTTCTTGAAGCGAATGTGGAAGAAAAGGCGACGGGCGAGCTTCAGCTGTCTGCCGGTTTCTCGTCACTGGAACGCTTCATCATCAACTTCTCGATCCGACAGCGCAATTTCCGCGGCAAGGGTCAGGAACTGCGCGCGAGCGTCAATTACTCGCAATATTCCAAGTCGATCGAGTTGGGCTTTACCGAGCCCTATTTCATGGAGCGCAACATTGCAGTTGGCGGTGACATTTTCCGCCGCGATTTGAACTCGTTCAACTTCATCAATCAGGCGCGTCAAACGACTTATCAACAGGTCACGACCGGGATGCAGCTGCGCATGGGCGTGCCGATCACGGAATTCTTGTCGTTCGCCGCGCGTTATGGGTTGAGCTATGATGACGTTACGCTCGACACGGCAACTTACTATTTCAACGGGCAATGCGATGCCTTCCTTGCGGGCCGTTACCTTTGCGATGCCATTGGCAAGCGGACAACCTCCTCGCTTGGCTACAGTCTTGTTTATGACAATCTCGACAACCGCATCCGGCCGACCAGGGGCAATCGGCTTTTGTTCAGCCAGGACTTTGCAGGCCTTGGCGGCAGCGTAAAATATCTGCGCACAACAGTAGATGCGCGCAAATATTGGAAACCGTTCGGCAATTTCGTTTTCTCGATGCAGGGCGAAGGGGGGTATATTCACTCCTTTGAAAAGAGCCGTGGGGCAGGGCTGGACAAGCTTCGCTTGACCGACCGTTTCTATCTGGGTGAACCGCAGTTCCCAGGCTTTGGTATTCGCGGCATTGGCCCGCGCGTGCAGCGCCTCTTTTATGACGCCAGTGGCAATCTGATCACGGCTCGAGATCAGATCGTCGACGATGCGCTCGGCGGGCGCGCTTACTATCTGGGTCGCATGGAGCTTGAAATTCCACTTGGCTCAGGCGCGCGTGAAATGGGGCTGCGCCCATCGATTTTTGCGGTGGCAGGTTCTGTGTTCGGCATCACAAGTCCGGTGCTTAACAACCTGCAAAATGGTCTGACACGTTGCCGGAACGATACGAGCGGCGTGGTGACTGAATTCCAAAACCTAAGTGCTTGTGCGACAGGTTCTTCTGCAATCTTTTCCGTACCGGCGTTTCAGGAGCGCTTTTTGGGCGATTCATGGAAGCCTCGGCTTTCCGTGGGCTTTGGCGTCAACTGGCGGTCCCCATTTGGTCCGTTCAGGATTGATATAGCCAAGGCGCTTATCAAGCAGGACGGGGACGATCCAAAACTGTTTACATTTAACGTAGGAACTCAATTCTGATGAAGACAATGACCAAATTTATCGTTGCGGCCTCCGCGCTCGCATTGGCTCCGGCCGTTCCCGCAATGGCGCAGACGGTTGCCTATACAGACGTTCAGCAGGTGCTCGGCACGTCGGCAGCTGCAAAGCTCGCTGACGAGCAAATGCGCGTGACCTACAAGGCGACGTATGACCAAGTGGAATCGCGTTCGCGCGTTCTTCAGGCAGAACTCAACGCTATGATCGTCAAGTTCCAGGCCGACCAGAAGACAAATCCGAACAATCCGGCGTTGCAGGCCCAGGCGAAAGCCATTCAGGACAAGCAGCGTGCGGCTCAGGAAGAACTCGGCCGTCTGAGCGATCCGATTGAGCGCGTGAACGCTTATGTTCTTGAACAGATCGATGCCAAGCTGGACGCCGCGGTGACGGCGGCCATGGCGAAGAAGAAGGTCGCCCTGCTGCTGCAGCGCGGCGCCGTCATCAAGAACACGCCCGGTACCGATCTTACACAGGACATTGTGAACGAACTCAATACGCTCGTTCCGAACGTATCGATCACGCCTCCGGCCAACTGGCAGCCTGGTCAGAACCGTCCGGGCGCGCAGGCAGCTCCTGCTGCGGCGCAGCCTCAGGGCCGCTAAGCGAACGATAGGGATAAGGTGATGGCAGGGTCGCTCGATATTCGCGCAGTATTGGCGGCGCTGCCGCACCGTTACCCCATGTTGCTCGTTGACCGTGTGGAGGAGATTGTTCCGGATCAGTCGATCCGTGCAATCAAGGCCGTCACGATCAATGAGCCGTTTTTTCAGGGGCATTTCCCCGGTCGGCCCATCATGCCGGGCGTATTGATTATTGAGGCGCTGGCGCAAGCCGCAGGCGTCCTTGCGATTGAGTCGCTCGGCCTCGCAGGGTCCGGCAAGCTCGTCTATTTCATGGCGATTGATGGGGCCAAGTTCCGCACGCCTGTGGAACCCGGTTGCCTCCTGACCTTGGAAGCCGAGTTCATCCAGAAGCGGGCCAGTGTCTGTAAATTTGCCGGGCGTGCGTTGCTCGACGGTAAGCTTGCGGCCGAAGCCAACTTCACCGCCATGATCGCTGATCCGCCGGCCTGATACGCTGATCCTTGCCAAGCGCTTGATCAGCGGTTAAAGGCCGCGCTTTCCCGCATTCCGGACTGGTCGGAACCAGTCACATTTGGAGCAAGACAATGAAAAAAGAAGGCCATCCCGATTATCACATGATCAAGGTCCAGATGACCGACGGTACTGTGTTCGAAACGCGTTCCACCTGGGGCAAGGAAGGCGACACGATGGTTCTCGACATCGATCCGCTTGCCCACCCGGCATGGACCGGCGGCTCGGCGCGTCTGATGGACTCTGCGGGTCAGGTTGCGAAGTTCAACAAGCGTTTTGGCGGTCTCTCGCTCAAGCGCTAATCCGCTTCCGGTCTTTACCGATACGAAAAAGCCCCGACCTTCTGGCCGGGGCTTTTTTGCGTCACTCCGATGCGTCGGAAGTGGTGTCGGTCACTTCCGTGGCTGGATCCACGTCTGCCTCTTCCGCCTCATCGCCGGTATCGCCAATCAGTGCCGCGCTAACGACATGTTCTGCATCGGCCACGTCGAACAGGCGCACGCCCGCTGTATTCCGGCCTATGACGCGCATTCCGGAAACTTCCATGCGGATCATCTTGGCCTGATCGGTGACGAGCATGATCTGTTCGCCATCGCGGGCAGGGAAGCTGGCAACAACAGGGCCGTTGCGGGCGATGTTGTCGATATTGGTAATGCCTTGGCCGCCACGGTTCGTGCGGCGATATTCGTAAGAGCTGGAGCGTTTGCCATAGCCATTGGCACAGACGGTGAGGATGAACTGCTCCCGCTCCGCCATTTCGGCCATGCGCTCGGCAGACAATGTCGCTTCATTGTCATTGTCTTTCCATGGCGCGGCGCGGAGATAAGCCTCCCGCTCTTCCGGCGTCGCACCCGAACGCCGCAGGATCGTCAACGACATGACTTCATCGCCATCCTTCAGCGTCATGCCGCGCACGCCGGTCGAGTTGCGGCTCTGGAATTCGCGGATGTCGGTGCCCATGAAGCGGATCGCGCGCCCGTTGCGTGATGCGAGAAGGACATCATCCTCTTCGTTGAGCAGCGCAACACCGATCAGGCGGTCATCGGCGTCTTCGCCTTCAAACTTCATCGCGATCTTGCCGTTGGACGGAACGTTCGTGAAGGCATCCATGCTGTTGCGGCGGACCGAGCCCTTGGCCGTCGCGAACATGACGTGGAGCTTGCCCCATTCATTTTCGTCTTCCGGCAACGGCAGCACGGTCGAGATCGTCTCGTCTTTCGCCAGCGGCAAAAGATTGATCATCGGGCGGCCGCGCGTGTTTGGCCCGCCTTCGGGCAAGCGCCAGACCTACATGCGGTAGACCTTGCCCAGCGTTGAGAAGAACAGCACTGGCGTGTGCGTGCTCGTCACAAACAACTCAGTGACGACGTCCTCATCCTTGGTCGACATGGCGGAACGGCCCTTGCCGCCGCGCTTTTGTGCGCGGAACGTGTCGAGCGTGGTGCGCTTGATATAGCCATCGACTGTGACGGTGACGACCATGTCTTCGCGTTCGATCAGGTCTTCATCGTCGATGCTGTCGCCTGCCGGTGCAATTTCCGAGCGGCGCGGCGTCGCGAATTCATCGCGCACTGCGACCAATTCGTCACGCATGACGGCATAAAGCTTCACCCGATCTGCAAGGATCGCCAACAACTCTTCAATCGAGGCTGCGAGCCCCTTCAACTCGGAGCCGATTTCATCGCGGCCAAGGGCGGTCAGGCGGTGCAGGCGCAATTCGAGTATCGCGCGGATCTGCGTTTCTGAAAGCCGATAAGTGTCTCCGCTAATCTCGGTTTCGACAGCCTCGACCAGCTGGATGTAGCTGGCAATTTCGGCCACCGGCCAGTCGCGTGCGCCCAGCTTCTCCCGGGCTTCCGCAGGGCTGGACGAGCCGCGAATGATCCGCACGACTTCGTCGAGATTGGTGACGGCAATGACGAGGCCGAGCAAGATGTGCGCACGTTCCCGTGCTTTGTTGAGCTCAAACTTGGAGCGACGCGTGATGACCTCTTCACGGAACTTCACAAAGGCGTCGATGATGTCGCGCAGCGTTAGCGTTTCAGGTCGGCCGCCACGGATGGCGAGCATATTCGCCGGGAAGCTCGACTGGGCAGGGGTGTGACGCCATAGTTGGTTGAGCACGACTTCTGCCGTCGCATCCCGCTTGAGTTCCACAACGACGCGCACGCCTTCACGGTTGGATTCATCTCGAATGTCGGAGATGCCCTCAATCCGCTTGTCCTTGGCCGCTTCGGCGATCTTCTCGACGAGCGCGTTTTTACCCTGCTGATAGGGGATTTCGGTGAGGACGATCGACTGGCGATCGCCGCGGCCTTCTTCAATGATGTGCCGTGACCGGACGATGATCGAGCCCTTGCCGGTGGTGTAGGCAGAGCGTGCGCCGGACAGGCCGAGAATGAGACCGCCTGTCGGGAAATCGGGCGCAGGCACGATGTCCATCAGCTCTTCATTGGTGATCGCGCCGTTTTCCATCAGCGCAAGACACGCGTTGATGACTTCGCCCAGATTGTGCGGCGGAATGTTCGTTGCCATGCCGACCGCGATACCGCCGGCGCCGTTGACGAGCAGGTTGGGGAAGCGGGCAGGCAGAACGCGGGGCTCTTCGCGCGAGCCATCATAGTTCGGCTGGAAATCGACCGTATCCTTGTCGAGATCTTCCAGCAGCGCCATGGCAGGCTTGGCGAGGCGCGCTTCGGTGTAACGCATGGACGCTGGCGGATCGGGGTCCATCGAGCCGAAGTTGCCCTGACCATCCATCAGCATCAGCCGCATCGACCAATCCTGAGCAAGGCGCGCCAAAGCGTCATAAATAGAGGAGTCGCCGTGCGGGTGATAGTTACCCATAACGTCACCGACGATCTTGGCCGATTTACGATAAGGACGCCCCGGAACGAAGCCACCTTCTTGTGCTGCAAAGAGTATGCGGCGGTGCACCGGCTTCAGACCATCCCGCACGTCGGGCAGCGCGCGCGACACGATGACGGACATGGCGTAGTCGAGATAACTCGACTTCATCTCGTCAACGATGCTGACGGGGGAGATGTCGGACGGGTCTGTGATAATCGGTTCGTCGGTGCTCAAAAAACTGACTTTCGAGATGTGTAATTATGCTGCAATTTGCCTAGTCTGCCGCGTCACAAAAGGCTAGCAACAACGGCTTAGGTGGGACAGTATCTGTGGACTGGTTCAAACGCCGTTCAGCCGAAGGTCGTCAGAGCAATGCGTATGGTTCCGCTTGTGCACAGGGATCGAAAGCATTAGCGGGGACGCCGCATCATTAAGCGCCTGATTTGTCGCAGGCGCGCAGGAGGATAAGGGATATGAAGACCGTTTCTCGCGCCGCATTTGGGCTCGCATTGGCAATGGGTGTGGCCGTTCCACTGGCAGTTTCACCTGCCATGGCAGCGAAGGAAAAGAAGGAAAAGCCAGCGCCGGCGAAAGCCTGGCAGCTGAGCAAGGAATTTCGCGCAGCCTATATTCCCGCTGACGCCGCGGTAAAGGCAAACGCGCCCGACGCTATTGCAAAGATTGAAGCCGCTGAAGCTGTCGTCAAGAATGGCGACGAAAAGTATATCGCGGGCACGCTGCGCCTCACGCTGGGTCAGGCGACCAAGAACCCGAAGCTGCAGCTGGATGGCATCATTGCCATGATCGCAAGCGGCAGCGCCGCCCCGGTTGATGCGCCCAAGTTGAACATGGCTGCGGGCCAGCTG
>CAJBSR010000145.1 GCA_903958285.1 uncultured Sphingomonadales bacterium | reverse complement strand
GTCGATACGGCCCGATGGCGTGCCGTTGGCTTCCTCCACATAGAAGAAGGTCCCGCTCGCCCGGCCACCCAAACCAAGGCGAGGGGCCACGGTATCGAGGATCGACAAAGGCATAGACGAGAGCGAACCGGTCAATTCCGGCTGTGGGCCGCCGATGAGCCCCGAGAGAGATGCCTTGCCGCCCGCATAGCTAAGTTCCGTGGGCGAGAGCCGCCAGCCGGCCCCTTCGCGCACCAGCACCGCAGGCGCATCAAGGCTGATGGGCCGACGTTCCAGCGTCCCACTGGCCACCACGATCAGGCGGTCCGGCGCGATTTGAACAACTGTCTGGAGATCAAAATCCCCGCCACGAGAACCTGCGATCGCGCCTTTGAGCTCGCCCCTGCCGCCCTTCATGTCAACGTTCCCGGCGAGCCGCGCGAAGGATATGGCGCCATATTGCACGCCCCGCGCCGTGACGGTGCCGTTGATCGCAGTCCCGGACGGGTCCAGCAATATGGTGCCGTCAAAACGCCCACGCCGGATGGCGATTTGGGGCGGGCCTTCAAAGCGGGTGTCGCGGGCATCGACAGCGGCCCGAATGCGCTGCAGCCCGCCTGTCACATCCATGTCGAGCGTGCCCGTCGCCATCCCGCCCAGTACAAGCGTTCCAGAGAGCCCGCCGATCACGGGCGTCAGCCGCCCTGTCGCCGAAAGCCCGGAGGCGTTGAAATCAGCCACTAGGATCTGCGCGGTACGTCCCGCGGGGAGGAGGATGTCCCCGCGCCCGGTGAAGCGCCCGATGCGGGATTGGCCATTGGCCGTCCAGCCAAAGCCGCCCGCATTGGGGGTGAGCAGAAGCTGGACATTGGCCAGCCCCATCGCGTCATTGGGCCGGGCAAAAAGCAGCGACACGCGCGGCCGTGCAATGGGGCCATCAAGCGCGAGCTGCAACGGACCATAGGTTGACTGGCGGCCCGTCCCTGAAAGCTGGAAACTGCCATCCCGTCGGCGGATGCCGGACAGGTTCAGGCTTAGCCTGGGCGCGGTGAGGCGCATATTGGTGAAGCGCAGCACCCCGTCGGGCGTGCGTTCCAGCGCCGTCTCCAGCTTCGGCAAACCGCCGGCCAGTCCCGCAAAGAACGCATTGTCAAAGCGCCGAACCCAGGCTTCCCCGCGACCCACGATGCGGGTGCCGCGACCATTGGGGCCCGGCACGACATCCAATTCACTGCGGATGTCGACCAAGCCGATACCGGGGATGAAATAGCGGTTGAGTTGCCCGGCCAGACCCACATCGTAGCGGCCGGTTTTGAGATCCACGAACAGCGCCAGCCTGCCCGACAGCTTGTCCGATTTCAGCAGCAGGTTTTCCCCGATCAGCGTGGACCGCGTCGCCAGAACCACGCCATCGACCGAGATGTTGGCAAGGATACCGCCTGCCACATCGCCGACACCGGTGATGCGCCGCGCCGTGAAGCGCACCGGCACTTTGACCGGCGCCTTGGAGAGGCGGCCTTGCCCCGAGACACGCACATCCTCCAGGCCAGTTGCGTCAAAGGAAACGCGCGGGGCGGTGAGCAGATAATCGAACGATGCCTGCGAAAATGGCCCGTCAAACCGGGCTTTCAGCTGCACATTCTGGCCGCGCATTGTTGGCATAACGGCGCGTGGATCGATCAGCCGGACGGTGAGCAGGGCATCGTCAAAGCTGCTATTGCCCAGATCAACACCGCCCGTGCCCGAGATCGCCAGCGCGGCGGAGGATAGGTTGATCTGCCCGTCAATCCGCCGGTTGGCAAAGTTCGCCTCACCCGACACGCGCACCAGCGGGGCGGCGAGCTTCTGCATCCGGCCGGTCAACACATTGGCAGCGGTGATAGCGCCGCCCAGTGTGTAGCGTCCTTCTTTCACCGCCAGATCGAGATTGGCCGCATCCTCCCCGGAGATGCGGGCCTTGAGCGCGCCCTGCCAGGTCTTCCAGCTGCCATCGCCGGAGAGGCGCAGCGCCACGGGCCGCTCGGTGCCCATCATCGCGCCGAACACGCCGCGTTCTGGCGCCGTGAGGTTCAGTTCGATGTCAAAGCGATTGTCATCAGGTCGGGAATCGAGCTTCAGGACGAGATGGTCGCCCTGTTGGGCGTCGGCGGTCAGATCAACGATCGCCCGCCCGTCCCGAATGTCCGCGCGCCCTGCCAGCCGTCCGATGCGGGAGGACCCTGCCACGCCTTTGTCGATCTGAAGCCGGTCAATCGTGAGCGATCCGATGCGGATGTCGAAACCGGGCAGGATCGGCGCATCGGGCGCGCCGGGGTTAAGCTTGGGCAGCCGGTGAAGCGTCGCGACCTTGGCATGGAGCCGGTCAATATCGAGCCGGTTGGCGAACCAAGCGAGCGGCGACCAGTCGAGATCAACCAAGGGGGCCTCAAAGAACAGACCCTTTGGGTCCGAAAGCCGCAAACCCCGCACGCGCGCCTGACTGTAGATGGAGCCTTCAATGGTACCGATCTCGATCTTGAGGCCCGACTTGGGGGAGAGCTTTTCAACGCGGTCAATGAGGAAGCGGTGGCCCGGCCCGGTGTCCGCCAGACCGGCGAGCGCCAGCCCGATCAGGGCCAATCCCAGAAGGGCTGCAAGGAGCCTTTTGGCGGCGCGCATCAAAACGCCTGACCCAGGGAGACAAAAACGGTGACCCGCGCTTCGCCCGTGCGCCGGTTGATGGGCGTGCCGATATCAATGCGGATCGGCCCGAAGCTGGAATAATAGCGCCCGCCAAGCCCGGCGCCGATGCGCATCTTGTCCAGACGCGGCAGGCTGTCCGTGTAGATGTTGCCTGCATCAACGAAGGGGACGATGCCAAACACGCCAAAGCGGACGCGTGCCTCCAGCGAAAATTCGGCAAGACTGCGGCCGCCAATCGGGTCTCCAAAGGCATCGCGCGGGCCGATATCCTGATAGCTAAAGCCGCGGATCGATCCGCCGCCGCCGGCATAAAAGCGCCGCGACGGCGCGATATTGTCGAGGGCCGTGCCGGAGATCGAGCCCAATCGGGCCCGCCCTGCGAGCACAACCTTGCCGCCTGCAGGCAGATAGGCGCTGGCATCAATCTGGGTGCGGACATAGCCGTTAAACCCACCCTGCAACGACCCTTCAGGGGAGATGCGTCCGCTCAACCGGAAACCGCGTGTTGGGTCCAGCAGATCGTCTGACCCGTCATAAGCCAAGGTCGCTGGCAGGGCGGCGATGAAATAGGTTTGCCGCGCGCCGCCGCGGGCCACGATGTCGCGTTCATCCGATGCGAGCAGTTCGGCGCCGACGCTCCAGATCCAATCCTTCTGCCAGATGATGTTGGTCTGCCGTTCGAGGTTGGCGGCAATCTCAAGCGTGCGGGCGGCATATGCGGTCTGCACCATATTGCTCGCTGCCACCCGGGCGTTCAAAACCCAGTCCCGCCGCCGCCAGTTGGACTGGCGCAGGGAGGCGCCTAAAGTTTGTTCGCGCGTGCCGATAACCCCTCTCACCATGACGGCGCCTTCGGGCTTAATCAGGTTGCGGTGCGTCCAGCTGGCCGACAGGCGAAAGCCTTCGCCGGTGCCATATCCCGCTTCCGCCGCAATTGTCCGCACGGGGGCCGGTGTCATGGTCACAGCAACATCGGCGGTCTGCGGATCGCCCGTTTCAACGGGGCTGACATCGACCGAGGACAGGAGGCC
>CAJBSR010000144.1 GCA_903958285.1 uncultured Sphingomonadales bacterium | reverse complement strand
CAGCCCTGTGTCCGCAAGCGATCCGAGCACAGAGACCGAGCCTGTGGCAATGGCTGCCCAGATCTTCAGCCCAAGCAGGCCGACCGCCATCATGATGCTGGCCGCCGCCGCGCGGGCCGTCAGCTTGCCGCGTTCTGCCGCTGAGAGCGGGACGGAAGCCGCCGCAGATGCAGCCTGTGTCACGGGTAGAGCAGGCTTTCAGTCCAGCCGTCTGCGCTGCGCAGGAAAAGGCGGCGATGGTGCAGGCGATGCTCGCGGTCTTCCCAGAACTCGATCCGCTCTGGTGTGACGCGATAGCCGCCCCAATGTGGAGGGCGGGGCACGTCTTGCCCTTCAAATCTGGCGCGCACATCTTCAAAGCTGGCCTCAAAGGTCTCGCGCCGGTCCAGCGTTTCGGACTGGAGCGACGCCCAAGCGCCAAGCTGCGAGTCCCGCCCGCGCGATGCGAAATAGGCGTCGGCTTCCGCTGCGCTGACCTGCGCGACCGGGCCTTCGATGCGGATCTGTTGCCGCTTGGATTTCCAGTGGAACAGCAGCGCGACATGACCATTCGCCTGAAGCTGCCCGCCCTTGCGGCTGCGCTGGTTGGTGTAGAAGACGAAACCCCGGGCGTCATGGCCCTTGAGCAACACCATCCGCACGCTGGGCCGACCGTCGGCATCTGCCGTGGCCAGCGCCATCGCATTGGAATCATTGATCTCAGTCTCGCGTGCGGCGCGATACCAGATGTCGAACAGGTCAAACGGATCAGTCATGGCGAGCGCCTTACGCCTGCACGACATCCGAGGCCAGAGGCGATGGGATTAGTTCTCGCGTTTGATGCGGAAGGCGGAGCGTCCATTGATGCTCGCCAGATAGCTGCCCATGGAGGCCCGGCGGATGTTGATCTTGTCGCCAGCCTTTGGCGGGAAAATGTCCTTCGCCTCCATCTGTCGCCAGTAGACGCCGTCCGCAAGCTGGATACGCCAATTGCCGTCATTCATCTGCCGTGCGCCAGAGACGGTCGTTTCCAGCACTTTCAGGTCTTCTTCGTCCTGATCCGTATCTCCGCCTCCAAAGAGAGAGATTTTGGGTAGGGAAAAGCCGAACAGGCTTTTACGGGCCTGCTTCACCTGCGCCTTATCAACGACGACGAGTTCCTTCTTCGTTTCGGCGTCATCGAGAGCCGCGACCTGCGCATCATAACAGGCGAGGCGAAGTGCTGCGTCTTGTTGAGCCCGGCAATCGACAAGCTTCTGAAAAATCGCCGGGCGCGAACCCTTAGCATCTGCAGCACCGGCTGGCGTGGCTCCGAACAGGCAGAACGGAAGGAGTGCGATTGTCTTGATCGTGCGCATCAGGCCCTCTTCTCAAACAAGTTTTGTTTCTCGCTGATGATGTGCCGGAAACGAAGGGCAGAAGCCAGTGTTGCAGAATCAGCACATACATTGCCGGACGAGTCGCTCTCACCTGACCCGCTCGCCCGACCCTTGCCTGCTCCTTTGAAGTAGCGGTCTTCATCCGAGCCGCAAAGAGGTGCAGCGCACAATGGTACCAAAGTGGCTCTTAAACAAAAGCCAAAATGATTTTAATATAAAACGGCAGAATGACGTTAAATTGAAATCATAATGGCGATATTTTTAAATTAAAATGGCACAGTAATCGATGTTTAGTTGTAAATATGGCACAATCATTTGACATTCGCGTGTCAAATCCGTTGGAAATCCTTGAAAACCATAATGATGTGCAGCAGTGGCGGCCATCGGTCAGCTTAGGCGAGGTGTAAAACCTTCGTCGGCTGTCGGAAGCGCGCCTGCTTTGTCGGGCACGCACTTCAACAGTGGAGACTACTTTGAAAAAGAGCACAATCCTTTCGGGTCTGAAGGCAGGGGCAGCGCCTCTCGCGCTCAGCCTGTTCGCCGTCGCCTCGCCTGCGTTCGCGCAAGCTGCAGCAGAAGAAGCTGCCAGCGACATCGTTGTTACCGGTTCGCGCATCGCGCGTCCGAACCTTGAAGCCGCAAGCCCCGTCACCGTCGTGACGTCGGAAGCCATCAAGGAATTCGGCGCAACGAAGATCGAAGATCTGACCAACGCGTTGCCGCAGGTATTCGCCGGCCAGAACTCGGGCGTGTCGAACGGTGCTGACGGTACTGCAACGATTGACCTTCGTGGTCTCGGTGCAAGCCGCACGGTTGTTCTCATCGACGGTCGTCGCCTGATGCCAGGCAGCATCGGCGGTGGTGCCGGTGCCGACCTTAACTTCATCCCGGCCGCTCTGGTATCCGGTGTTGAAATTCTGACCGGTGGTGCTTCGGCAACCTACGGTGCAGACGCTGTTTCGGGCGTTGTGAACTTCAAGATGAACCGCGGCTTCCGCGGCGTGCGTCTGGATGCGCAGTACGGCTTCTATCAGCACAACAACAATGGCGCTGTGCGTGACACCGTTAATGCTTCGGGCCGCGTGACCGCACCTGAAGGCAACGTCACCACGGGTGAAGCTTATGATGCCACGCTCGCCATTGGCGCAGGCTTTGACGACGACCGCGGCAACGTTGTTGCATACGCAGGCTATCGTCATGAATCGGCGATCACGCAGGACAAGTATGACTACTCGATCTGCACGCTGAACCAGAACGGCGCCGGCGACGGCTTCGCTTGCGGTGGTTCGGGTACGCCTCAGCGTGCACGCTTTGGCGGCTTTACGGCTGCTAACCGCACGCTTGCCGGTCTGCCTGCATCATCAGCTTTCACGCTGCTCGACAACAACACGCTGCGCGCTTACGCAACCGGCACCGACGCCTTTAACTTTGGCCCTGCCAACTATTATCGTCGTCCGTCCGAGCGCTACACGGCTGGTGCATTCGCTGAATATGAAATCAGCGACAACTTTAAGCCTTACATGGACGTCATGTTCATGGACTACAGCACGGACGCCCAGATCGCTCCTTCGGGCGCCTTCTACGGCCCGCGCACGGTCAACTGCGACAACCCGTTGCTCCTCGCCAACCCGACGCTCGCAACCGCTGCGTGCGGCGCAGCTAAGGGCACAGCGACCAACGTCGCCATCAACATCGGTAAGCGTAACACCGAAGGTGGTAACCGCTACAACGATATCGGCTTCAACCAGTTCCGTATCGTTACGGGCCTGAAGGGCGACATCACCGACGGTTGGGCATACGACATCTATGCCCAGATGGGCCAGATCAAGGTTGCCAACACCTATCGTAACGACGTGTCGAGCTCACGCATCGACCGTGCTCTGCAGGTCGTCAGCGTCGGTGGCGTTGCAACCTGTAAGTCGGTTGTTGATGGGTCGGATGCGAGCTGCGTTCCTTACAACGTGTTCAACGCAGGCGGCATTTCGTCGGCAGCGGCCAACTACATCGGCATTCCGCTGGTGCTGACCGGCACGACCAAGGAAAAGATCTTCGCTGGCCAGGTCACGGGTGATCTTGGCACATTTGGTCTTCAGTCGCCGTTGTCGGGTGAAGCTGTGAAGGTTGCTCTCGGTATTGAGAACCGCACGGAATCGCTCGCCACACAGCCTGACCTTGCCTACATCAATGGTGATGGCGCTGGTCAGGGTGGCCCGACGCTTCCGAGTGCTGGTCGTTACACCGTGACGGATCTGTTCGCAGAAGCCGCCCTGCCGATCGTTTCGGATAAGGCGTTCTTCCAGGACCTCTCGCTCGAACTCGGCTTCCGTCGTTCGACCTATGATGTGACTGGCGCTGACGGTAAGAATTCCGAAAACACTTGGAAGATTGCTGGCACTTGGAAGCCGATCGAGGAAGTCACCTTCCGCGTATCGCGCAACCGCGCTGTTCGTTCGCCGAACATCGGTGAACTGTTCAGCAACGCCTCGATCGGCCTGTTCGGCGGCAGCGACCCATGCGTCAATGATGCAAACACCGGTCGTGCTCCGACCAACGTTACGGCTGCACAGTGCGCTCTGACAGGTCTGCCAACAGCTCTGTTCGGCACGCTTGAGCCCAACACGGCGGAACAGTACAACCAGTTCGGTGGTGGTAACCTCAACCTGAGCCCGGAAAAGGCTGACACCTGGACGGCAGGCGTTGTCCTGACACCAAAGGGTATCCTCAGCGGCTTCACGGCTTCGATTGACTACTACAACATCAAGGTCAACAACGCTGTCGGAACCGTCGGTGCTCAGGTCATCCTCGACCAGTGCATTGCAACGGGTGAGCCGTTCTTCTGCGGCAAGATCAACCGTTCGCCGGCGTCCGCCGGTCCTGCGGTTGGTTCGCTGTGGCTCGCTGAATCTGGCTTCGTGAACAACACGATCACGAACACCGGTTCGCTCAAGTCGTCGGGTTTCGACATCAACGCTGACTATCGCACCACCATCGGCAACAACAAGCTGAAGTGGGACTTTGTCGGCACGTACCTCGACTCTTATGTCGCACAGCCGATCACCGGTGGCTTCACCTATGACTGCGCTGGTCTGTACGGCAACACCTGCGGCATCCCGAGCCCGAAGGTGCGCTTCAACACCAACCTGAAGCTTACGACTGCCAATGACTTTGGCTTCACCGTCCGGTGGCGCTACATGGGCAAGGCCAAGGTTGATACGTTGAGCACAGATGTGGATCTGGCCGGCGATTCGCCCGCGATCGATCAGCACATCGGCGCACAGAGCTACTTCGACCTGTTGTTCGCGCTTCCGATCAAGGACACGATGACGCTGCGTGTTGGCGTCAACAACATCTTCGATCGTGATCCGCCGCTCATCAGCCAGACGTCGCTTGGTGGTGGTAACGGTAACACGTACCCCGGCACCTATGACTATCTGGGTCGTAACGTCTTCATCAACCTGAGCGCTGATTTCTAAGTCTCGCTTAGACTGAAGATACCAAACATTGGCGGCGGGGAGAGCAATCTCCCCGCCGCTTTTGTTTGTGCGCTTGGCAGCCGCCGGGCCCTCTGTGGCAAAGATGCCACTGTGGCGTAATAAACGTGCCATAATGATTTGAAAGTGATTGAAACCCTCCCTGCCGACGCGCATTGCCGTCCACAAGCTAACACAGGGGATGGTGTGGGCGCAGCGCGTCTGTGTGCCGTCTTCCCTTGAATTGGCGATGAAAACGAAAAGGCCACTGTCCGGTGGCCGCATCCAGAAAAGGGACTGGAACGTGAAAAAGATCCAAAAGTTCTCAAGCCTGAAGGCCGGTGTTGCACCTGTCGTTCTCGGCCTTGCCATGCTGTCTTCCCCGGCCTTCGCACAGAGCGCTGCTGAAGAAGGTGCTGGCGAAATCGTCGTCACCGGTTCGCGCATCGCGCGCCCGAACGTTGAATCGGCCAGCCCCGTCACGGTCGTGACGTCGGAAGCCATCAAGGAATTCGGTGCCACCAAGATCGAAGATCTGACCAACTCGCTGCCGCAGGTGTTCGCGGGACAGAGCTCGGGCGTGTCCAACGGTGCCGACGGTACCGCGACGATCGACCTTCGTGGCCTCGGGCCAAGCCGTACGGTCGTTCTGATCGACGGTCGCCGCCTTATGCCGGGTAACATCGGTGGTGGTGCCGGTGCCGATTTGAACTTCATTCCAGCCGCACTCGTTTCCGGTGTTGAGCTGCTGACCGGTGGTGCTTCGGCAACCTATGGTGCAGACGCTGTCGCCGGTGTTGTGAACTTCAAGATGAACCGCAGCTTCCGCGGCGTGCGTCTGGATTCGCAATATGCGTTCTATCAGCACACCAACAACAATGACATTCGCAGCATCGTCAATGCGTCATCTAACCGCGCACCGGAGGGCAACCTTGTCACGGGTCAGTCCTACGACGCCACGCTTGCCATTGGCGCTGGCTTTGATGATGATCGCGGTAACGTCGTTGCTTATGCGGGCTATCGTCATGAAACGGCGATCACGCAGGACAAGTATGACTACTCAATCTGCACGCTGAACCCGAATGGTGCGTTCGATAACTTCGCTTGCGGCGGTTCGGGCACACCGGCCCGTTCACGCTTCGGCGCTTTGCTCAATCCGACGGCTGCGCGTACGCAGGCTCGCGATGCTGCTGGAAACCTTCGCTTTGACGCAGGCGGCAACCCGATTCTGACGGCAGCCGCTCAGTTGGCTTCGCAGACGCTGCTCGACACGAACGCGCTTCGCAACTACTCCGGCGCGACAGATTCATTCAACTTTGGCCCGGCGAACTATTTCCGCCGTCCATCCGACCGCTACACGGCCGGCGCATTTGCAGAATATGAAATCAGCGATGCCTTCAAGCCTTACATGGACATCATGTTCATGGACTACAGCACGAAGGCACAGATCGCGCCGTCGGGTGCCTTCTTCGGTCCGCGGACTGTCAACTGCGATAACCCCTTGTTGCTCGCCAACCCTGCACTTGCGGCACTCGTCTGCCAGGTTCCTGGCACGACGCTGGGCGCGACGCCGACCAGCACCGTCGGTCAGGCTGTCAACTCGACAATTCTTATCGGGAAGCGCAACGTCGAAGGTGGTAACCGCTTCAACGATATCGGCTTCAACCAGTTCCGTATCGTAACGGGTATGAAGGGCGATATCTCCGACTCCTGGTCATACGACGTCTCCGCTCAGATCGGTCAGATCAAGGTTGCCAACACCTATCGCAACGACGTGTCGAGTGCACGCATCAACCGTGCCTTGCAGGTTGTGAACGTCGGCGGCGTCCCGACCTGTAAGTCAGTGGTCGATGGGTCTGACCCGAGCTGCGTTCCTTACAACGTGTTCAACGCAGGCGGCATTTCGTCGGCAGCAGCGGCCTATATCGGTATCCCGCTGGTGCTCACCGGCACGACCAAGCAGAAGATTTTTGCGGGTCAGCTGACGGGTGATCTTGGCTCGATCGGCTTCCAGTCACCGCTGTCTGACGAAGCGGTGAAAGTCGCCCTTGGTGTTGAAAACCGGACCGAGTCGCTCGCGACACAGCCTGACCTGTCCTACATCAATGGCGATGGTGCCGGTCAGGGCGGCCCAACCCTCCCGATTGATGGTCGCTACTCGGTGACGGATATGTTCGCAGAAACATCGCTGCCGCTCGTCACTGACAAGGCGTTTTTCCACGATCTCTCGCTCGAACTCGGTTTCCGCCGTTCGACCTATGACGTTCGTGGCGCTGCCGGTAAGAATTCCGAAAACACTTGGAAGATTGCCGGTACCTGGGCGCCGATTGAAGACATCACGTTCCGCGCCTCGCGCAACCGTGCTGTCCGTTCGCCAAACATCGGTGAGCTGTTCCTCAACCAATCTGTTGGTCTGTTTGCTGGCACAGATCCGTGCGCAGGCGCAACGCCGACCGCAACGGCTGCCCAGTGCGCCCTGACTGGCTTGCCGACCACACTTTACGGTTCGGTTACGCCAAACTCGGCACAGCAGTACAACCAGTTCGGAGGGGGCAACCTCAACCTGAACCCGGAAAAGTCTGACTCCTGGACGGCAGGCGTTATCCTGACACCGAAGGGCTTCCTCAGCGGCTTCACGGCCTCGGTGGATTATTACAACATCAAGGTGAAAGACGCCGTCGGAACCATTGGTGCGCAGGTTATCCTGAACCAGTGCGTTTCCTCAGGTGATCCGTTCTTCTGCAGCAAGATCAACCGTACGGCTTCCGGCCCAGCCGCTGGTTCGCTTTGGCTTGATGAATCGGGCTTTGTGAACAACCAGACGACCAACACAGGTTCGTTCTCGTCGGCAGGTGTCGATATCAACGCTGACTATCGCACCACGATTGGCAACAACAAGCTGAAGTGGGAATTCGTTGGTACGTACCTCGACAAGTATGTCGCACAGCCGATCACCAATGGGTTCACCTATGACTGCGCTGGGTTCTACGGCATCACCTGCGGTAACCCGAACCCCAAGTACCGGTTCAACACCAACCTGAAGCTCACGACGGCCAATGATTTTGGCTTCACCGTGCGCTGGCGCTACCTTGGTGGCGTGACGGTTGACACGCTGAGCACGGATCCTGATCTTGCGTCGCCGGGTGCTGCACCGACTGTCGATGAGAAGATCAAGGCACAGTCGTACTTCGACTTGCTCTTCGCGCTTCCGATCAAAGACACGATGACGCTCCGTATCGGCGTCAACAACATCTTCGATCGTGATCCGCCGTTGATCAGACAGTCGTCGCTGGGTGGCTTTGGTAACGGTAACACGTTCCCAGGCACCTACGACTACCTCGGTCGTAACGTCTT
>CAJBSR010000143.1 GCA_903958285.1 uncultured Sphingomonadales bacterium | reverse complement strand
TGCCCTGAACGAGGACAATAGCGCCGGCCTTGATTTGTCCGTCCACGACCAGCGCCCGCCATGCCGTCAGGCCCGCACAGGTGAGCGTTGCGGCTTCTGCTGCGGAATACCCTTTGGGCACATGGGTAAACCAGCTGGTCGGCGCGGTCACGAATTCACGGGCATAGCCGTCAATCCCGTCGCCAGGGACGCGCGTGAAGGCCGTGGCAGGCGGCGTGCCATCGAGCCAATCCGGAAAGAAGGTGGAGACGACCATGTCGCCCACGGCATATTCGGTCACGCCTTCGCCAATGGCGACAACTTCACCCGCACCGTCGGACATTGGAATGCGCCCATCTTCCGTCGCCAGCATGCCAACAACAACGGCAAAATCGTGATAATTCAGGGAACTCGCCCGGATACGAACCTTGATTTCTCCCGGCCCGGGCGCAGGTGCATCCGGCAGGTCGACCAACGCCAATGAGTCGAGTGATGTGGGCTGTTTGATTTGAATGGCTTTCACTTGTGTCTCTCCTGAAGAATCATGGCCGTTTCGGCTTGACGTGAACGTCACCCGGGTCAAAGTGCAAGGATAAAGCGCAGCTTCTCAAGCCCGCACAATGAAACTGGAGTGGATATGGCAGCCGAATTTGATCTTGTTATCCGCGGTGGGACTGTCGTCGATGGGACCGGCGGAGCCCTGCAAGAGGCAGACATCGCCATCTCGGGAGGCAAAATAGCGGCCATTGGCCAGTTTTCGGGATCAGGGGCGGAAGAAATCGACGCGCGCGGCCGCATCGTTACCCCGGGCTTTGTTGATGTGCACACCCATTATGACGGTCAGGCGATTTGGGCGGAAGAAATGTCCCCCTCCTCCTCGCACGGCGTGACGACAGCTGTGATGGGGAATTGCGGCGTCGGATTTGCCCCCTGTCGTCAAGAAGACCACGACATGCTGATCAACGTGATGGAAGGCGTCGAGGACATTCCGGGCGTCGTCATGGCGGAAGGCTTGCCTTGGAATTGGGAAACATTCCCTGAATATCTGGACGTTGTGGCCGCTGGAAAGCGCGACATTGATGTGGCGGCTTATCTCCCCCACTCCCCATTGCGGGTTTATGCCATGGGTGAACGCGGCGCGCGGCGGGAGCCTGCGACCAGCGAAGATCTGGCGCGGATGCGGCAATTGTCGCGCGAGGCGATGCAGGCCGGCGCGCTCGGATTTGCCACATCGCGCCTGTCGATCCACAAGACCGCCGATGGTGGCAGTATTCCAACGTTTCAGGCGGATGTCGATGAACTCCGTGAGATTTGCGCCGGCATGGCCGATGCAGGCACCGGGACGCTGCAGATCGTGCTCGACGCCTTTGTCGGGTGGGATAAGGAATATCCCATCATTGATGATCTGATGCGGTCCTCAGGTCGTCCTGCGACCTTTACGCTCGCCTCGGGTAACGAAGGGCCACCGCGCTGGCGGGGCGTGCTCGATATGATGGAGCAGTCCAAGGCGCATGGCGGCAAGGTGACAGCGCAGATCATGCCGCGTCCCATTGGCTTGATCGGCGGGCTAGAGCTCTCGGTCCATCCGTTCATCATGTGCCGGAGCTGGCAGAAGATCGCCGCGCTTCCGCTTGACCAGAAGGTTGCCGCGATGCGAGATCCTGAGCTTCGCCGCGCGCTCCTGTCTGAAACGCCCGAGCCCGGCCATCCCTTCAATGCGCTCGCCCGGAACTGGCGCTGGATGTATGCTCTGGACAATCCGCCCAACTATGCGCCGCCGCCGGAAGCGAGTTTCGCGGCAATCGCAGAAGCCCGCGGCGTTTCCCCCGAAGAGGTCATTTACGACCGCTTTCTGGACACAGACGGCAAGGGCTTTTTCCTGGCGGCGCTTGGCAATTATGAAAATGGTCGGCTGGATTCGGCGCATGAGATGCTCGTTCATCCCGATTGCGTTCCGGCGCTGGGCGATGGCGGCGCGCATTATGGCGCCATTTGCGATGCCAGCTATTCCACCTTCCTCCTAACCCATTGGGTTCGGGACGGCGTGGACAATAAGATTGGCCTAGCCGACGCAGTCCACATGCTCTCCGCAAAAGCGGCGCGTGCGGTTGGGCTCCATGATCGGGGTGTGATGCGTGTCGGGGCGAAGGCGGACGTGAACGTCATCAATCTCGATGCCCTCACTCTGCATCTGCCGGAAATTGTCCATGATCTGCCCGCCGGTGGACGACGACTGGACCAGAAGGCCACAGGCTATGACGCGACCATCGTTTCAGGTGCAATCATCCGGCGGCATGACCAGTCGACGGGCGCCCGCCCCGGCGCCCTCGTTCGTGGCGCTCAGGCAGCGTAACTTCAATTCAACAAGATAACGGGACGGCTAACTTCATGAAGATGCTTGAAGGCATTCGCATCATTGATCTGACCACGGTCATCTTCGGCCCTTATGCGACGCAGATGCTCGCAGACCTCGGGGCTGAGGTCATCAAGATTGAAAGCCCGACAGGTGATACGCCGCGCTACATGGGCGGGTTCAAGAAGACGCCCTATATGGGCGGCACGCATATGACGGTGAACCGGGGCAAGAAGTCCGTCGTCTTGGACCTCAAAAAGCCAGAGGATGCAGAGGTTTTGCGCAAGCTGATCTCCTCGGCGGACGTCTTCGTCCACAATGTCCGGGCCAAGGCGATTGGTCGGCTGGGCTTTGGCTATGAGGATGTGAAGGCGATGAAGCCAGATATCATCTACGCCCATTTCGCTGGCTTTAGCCAAGACGGCCCCTGGGCGGACTGGCCGGCCTATGACGATGTCATTCAGGCAGCGACGGGCACGGCGTCGCTTTTGCCGAAGGTCGATGGCAACCCCTCCCCCCGCTATTTCCCCTCGCTTATCGCAGACAAGGTCTCCGGCACATATGGTGCGCAGGCCTTGCTCGTCGCGCTCGTCCACAAATTGCGGACCGGCGAAGGCCAGCATGTCGAAGTGCCGATGCTTGATTGCTTCGCCAACTTCATGCTGACGGAGCATTTGCAGGATCAGGTGTTTGAGCCGCCGCTCGGCCCGCCCGGTTATCCGCGTCAGCTTGATCCAAACCGGCAGCCCTTCCCCACCAAGGACGGGCATCTCGTCATCGTGCCCTTTACGGATGCGAAGATCATCAAGCTGTTTGTGCTGTTGTGTGATTCCGATTTCCTCGCGAACGCGCCGTTCAACACG
>CAJBSR010000142.1 GCA_903958285.1 uncultured Sphingomonadales bacterium | reverse complement strand
CGGTAACGGACCGTGTGCCGCGAATAACGCGTAATAGAGCATCCTTGTGAAACCCAGTCTCGCTAGCGATATCGCGCTTGGGCCTTCCCGAGTTTTCGATGGCTCTTGCAAGCGTGCGCGCAAGCACATCTTCTATGGCGGGCGGTTCGGCAATCTGGTTGTTCATAACCGGGTGTTCCTTGGCGTCTAGCGTTCGACTCAGAGTGATATTCCGACTCCGCAACTGTAGGAAAGCAAAAAGAACAAAGTTAGAACATATAAGATTTCCTATAATGAGACGATTCGACGGACTAACGCCAATCTCGCCCGTCTGTGGCCGATTCGTCGGCCAGTATGGAACGTAAAACAGGCATTTTCCACGGCATTACCGGTCAGCACACGCCGCATCGCTGCCATTTCTGTTTCCAAACCTCCACTATGACGTTTCCTCCTTTCCTATTTCAATCTCCTAGTCCCAGTAAGAACGAACAGCGAACGTGATCGCTGCCACTCAACTGTTGGAGATTGAACCCTATGACTAGCTTATCCCTTAAACCCCGCCGCATTGGTGTTGGTGCTATATTGTTGCCGGTTGCCATCGCGGCGCTGGCTGCATCTGCCGCTTTTGCCGGTGCAGACACGACATTTGCCCCTGCCCTGACGAAATTCACCGACTTTCTCGAAGGCTCGGGCGGCAAGATCATCACCGTATTGAGCTTGGCCGGCGGCCTCATTGGTCTCGCTTCGGGCCGCTTCACGTTGTCCCAGATTGCCGTGCCTGTCGGCGTCGGCATCGGTGTTGGCACCGGTGTGCCGATCGTCACGTCCGTCGTCACGGCCATCATCTGACGATGAACTGACGGAGGGCGGCATCATGACAGACCGGTATATTGTTCCGCGCAGGCTCGACGATCCTGAACTCATTGGGTTCTGGACACTTGACGAGTTTGCCGGGCTGATTGTCCCTTTCACCTGGGGCATTCTCACGCAGCATATTTTCATAGGCATCGCATTGGCTTTTGGAGCCTGGTTCACCTTGCGAAAGGCAAAGGCAGGGCGGGCAAGTTCATGGGTCCGGCACGCCGCCTATTGGTATCTGCCGCACGGACTGACCGGTCTGAAGTGCACGCCGCCCTCTTATTGCCGCCTGTTGGCGGGTTGAGGGAGAAACTCATGCATTTCGATATTTCACACGAACGCTCGCAGAACCTGCTGCGGCAGCGCAATATGCTCGCGCTCACCAGCGCCGCCCTCGCAATCGCGCTGATTGTCGCAACCGGGCTGGCGGCCACCCGCGACC
The DNA here is from genome assembly GCA_903958285.1 of uncultured Sphingomonadales bacterium. Lineage (GTDB taxonomy): Bacteria > Pseudomonadota > Alphaproteobacteria > Sphingomonadales > Sphingomonadaceae > Aquisediminimonas. The sequence continues at coordinate 388 of CAJBSR010000142.1, read as the reverse complement.
GTGAGCTCGTGTTGGTACCGACAGCTTCCAAAGCGCTCACGATTTCGAGCGGCGAAGTCACTGCTGATTATCTCGAGCTGGTGACCCGCGACGCTGCGCTGATGCTGCTCAACCGCAGTCCGGAAAATCTCGATTACTGGATGGCGCAGATCCTCGAACTGGCCGATCCCAAATCGCACGGTTCGCTCAAATCGGAGCTCGTCCGAATTGTCGACGAGCAACGCGGTTCGGATGTGACGCAAGCCTTCGTCATCAAGAGCATGACGGTCGATCCGAATGGCCTCGCTTCCGAGGTGCGCGGAACGCTCAAAACCTTTGTCGGTGCGCAAGTCATTGCCAGCGACGACCGCCGCTTCAGCTTCCGCTGGACCTATCAAGGTCTGCGGCT
>CAJBSR010000141.1 GCA_903958285.1 uncultured Sphingomonadales bacterium | reverse complement strand
CGGAACACCACCAGCCCTCCAAGGCTTCAGCGTGCATGACTTCCACGCTGTGACCGGCCGTGAGGATGATCTGGCAACACTTGATCGTCCCATTGAGCCTTGGGATATCCAGTCGATCATTTACACATCCGGAACAACCGGCCCGTCCAAGGGCGTCTTGTCCTCCTACCTACACCTCTACACCAACGCTGGCCCCGAGAGCTGGCATTTCGTGACCGGTGAAGATCGTTATCTGGTGAACATGCCGATCTTCCACATCGGTGGTCTTGGCATTCCCTTTGTCATGTTGGCGCGCGGTGGATCGATTGCGCTGATGGAAAATTTCTCGACGGATACCTTCTGGGATTTTGTCCGCCGGACCGAGACGACTGTGATTTTCCTGCTGGGCGTTATGGCGACCTTCCTGATCAAACGCCCACCCGCGTCCGACGACCGGGATCACAAGGTGCGCGTTGCCTTCATGGTTCCCCTCACGGACGCGGCTGGCCCTTTCCACGAACGCTTCGGTATCGATGTCTTTACGATCTTCAATATGACAGAGATTTCGTCGCCCATCGTTTCGGAGGCGAACCCCAAGAAGCTTGGCACCTGCGGCACGATCCGGCCCGGCGTGGACGTGCGGCTGGTCGATGAGAATGACTGCGAAGTCCCTGTGGGAAGCGTCGGCGAGATGATCGTCCGGACGGACCGCCCCTGGGCTATGAACAGCGGCTATCACAAAAACCCCGAAGCAACGGCAAAGGCATGGCGCAATGGCTGGTTCCATACCGGCGATGCATTCCGCAGGGATTCCGAGGGCTATTTCTACTTCGTTGATCGGGTGAAAGATGCCATCCGACGTCGCGGCGAGAATATCTCCAGCTTCGAGGTTGAGAATGACGTCACCGCCCACCCCGATGTGCGGGAGGCTGCGGTGATCGGCGTGCCGAGCGAATATTCCGAAGACGAGGTGATGGCGGTGATTGCGCCCGTGCCCGGCGCTCAGATTGATCTTATCGCCCTGATGGAGTTTCTTGTCGCGCGTATGCCCTATTTCATGGTGCCGCGTTACGTCCGGGTGATGGAGGAGTTACCCAAGACGCCGACGGCGAAGGTCATGAAAGCGGAGTTGCGGACCGAAGGCATAACGCCCGACACATGGGACCGTGAAGCGGCCGGCATCCGGCTGAAGAAGGATCGGCTCTAACGCGCGTTGCCTTAGACGGTTACCAACTCGCCTTTAGGTCCGTCAGGCCGCGAAACATAAAGCCTTCCTGCCGCCAGCGGGCTGAGCTGATATCAACGTTCAGGCTAGGAAACCGCGAAGCCAGAGTGGTCAGCGCGATCTCTCCCTCCAACCGGGCCAGTTCCGCTCCGACACAGAAGTGAATACCGCCGCCAAAGGACAAATGGCGGGGGCCCTTGCGCTCGATATCAAAGCGGTCTGGATCTTCGAACACAGCAGGATCGCGATTGCCCGCCGCCAACAGCGTCAGGATGCGCTCCCCTGCCTTGATCGTCTTCCCACCCAAAACGACGTCGCAAAAGGCGGTCCGGTTGGATCCAATCAACGAGCTTTCATAGCGCAGAATTTCCTCAGTCGCCGATGCTGCGAGCGCCGGGTTCGCGACGAGCTTAGCCCATTGGTCGGGATAGCTATGCAGCGCCAAAAGGCCGTTGCCGATCATGTGCGCGGTTGTCTCAAAGCCAGCCCCGAAGAGGCCGATGGCGACTGTCGCCATTTCATGATCAGACAGCGGGCCCGTTTCGTCACGCGCATTCACAAGGCCAGTCGCAAGATCGTCTTGCGGGTTATGGCGCCGGGCGGCGAAGACCTTGCCAAAGAAGTCTTCGAGAAACTCGATCTGCCGGTCCGCCAGCGCGAGCACATCGTCGGGGAAGGCGCGCATCTCAAAGACGACAAAGGCGTCGGCAATTGCCTGATTGAGCTGTGATAGAACCTCGTCCGACGCCTCTTCGGACGATAGGCCCAGCATGTCGCACATAACGAGCGTTGGAAACTTATAGGCGAATTGATGGATGACCTCCATCTGACCGTCAGCGGCAACCGCATCCAGCAGCCGATCTGCAATGGCTTGAACGCGCGGCCGCATTTCCGCGACGCGTCGGGCGGTCAGCGCTTGTGTGACCAGTCCGCGGACGCGGGTGTGGCGCGGCGGATCTTGATAGAGGAATATCTCAGAAAGCCAGCGATAGGAGGCGTGGGAAAGAACATCGAAATCCGGCCCGTAAAAGAGCTGGATATTCTTGATGAAATCGCCCTGTCCGAAATTCTCACGGTCCATGACAACCGCGCGCAGATCATCGTAACGGGTGGCCACCCAGAAGCCCAAATCACAGAAGTGGACCGGGTCTTGTTCGCGTAGGGCCTTGAACAGAGGGTAAGGGTCCAGCTTGAGCTGGGGATCGCTTGGATCAAACCGGACCTTACCCTCTGTCATGTTCTGAGCTCTTTTTAGAAGTTCACTCCGAGGGTCACGCCAACAGTCCGCGGCGGCGCAACCGAACCAACCCGGACACTGCTGAACAGCGGTGCCGTGATGATGTTGTTGGTCACAACCAGCTTGTCAGCGAGGTTCCGACCCCAGACATCCACCGACCAGCGGCCGTCCTCCGAGGAATAACGCAAACCAGCGTTCATCAAGGCATAGCCCTTCTGCGTCGCATCCGCGTTGTTGAACTCAGTGAAGAAGACGCGGCCCTGCCAGTTTACATCGGCGCGCAGGTTCAGCTTGCCAGAGATATTGAGCGGAAGATCATAGTCGCCACCGGCACGGAAGGAAAACTCAGGCGCGTTCGACAGGCGTTTGCCCGCCAAATTCACCTGCGCAAAGCCCTGACGGTAATCGCCGCTTGTGAACTTACGATACTTGGCACTCAGATAGGTTCCGAACACTTCGAGCGTCAGGCCTTGGACCGGACGGGCGCGCAATTCCGCCTCGAGGCCATAGTTGCGCGCTGACGCCGCATTGACAGTGGTCACAACGCTGGTTGCGTCCACAAAGCCAACCTGGAGGTCGCTATAGTCCATGTAGAACCCGGCGAGATTGGCCTGCAGCTTGTTATCAAGCGTGCTGGTCTTCAATCCGATTTCATAGCTCCAGACATATTCCGGATTAATGACGTCGTTGCGCGACCCGATGTTGATCACGCCAGATTTGAAGCCGCGCGTGACCGTCGCATAGAGCAGCGTATTGTCGGTCGCCTGATAGTTGAGCGACACGGTCGGCGTGAAGGCATTCCAGCTCTTCGCCTTGTCAGTCGACACGGATGACAAGAAATCGAACGAACCTTCGCCCTTGCGCTTTTCATAGCTGAAGCGGCCGCCTGCAGTCAGCTTCAGCTTGTCTGTCAGCGCGTAGCTGCCTTGGGCGTAGAAACCGAGCGCATTGATGTTGACCGTGCCCAACTGCTGATAGTTCAGTCCGTCAAAGGCATTGTTTGGCGTGGCTGGCGGCGCCTGGCCTGCGAGTTTCAGCAAGACGGCGAGGTTCGTCAACGGTACGCGCACGCTACCGAAAAGCTCCTCGTTGAAGTACATCGCACCGAAGAGCAGATCATATTTATCGCTCTTATAGGACGCGACAAATTCCTGACTGAAGGTCTTGCTGTCTTCATCATAGTTGTTCTGCCCGAACATATTGGCGTTCGAGGCATCAAGATCGTCGCGGTTGAAACGGACAAATTTGCGATAGGACGTGATTGATTTCACATCCCAGTCGCCGGGGGTCCAGTCAATCGTTCCGGTAAAGCTATAGCCATGCCGGCGATTGAGTGGCTCTTGATCCGAATAAATGTCCCGCAGATTGGGCTCTTTGCCTGCAGCGGCTGCGACCGTGAACAACGACTGGCCGCCGACAAGCGATCCGAGGAAATTCTCAGGAGAGACCGTCGGACCGAAATAATGGAAGGCGTAGTTGCTGTCATTCTCGTGGAAATACTCACCTGACAGCAGAATTTCGACATCGTCGCTTGGCTTTGCCAACAGAGTGCCACGGAACGCATAGGCGTCGCGGTTATCGATGTCCTTGCCGGTGAACTGGTTGATCCCATAGCCGTCGCGGCGATCATATTTGCCAGCGACACGGACCATCAACTTATCACCGGAAATTGGACCGCCGACCGCGCCTTCCAGAGCGACAGCGTTGTAATTGCCGTAAGTGCCACGGGCATAGCCTTCCAGCTCAGCCGTTGGACGCTTGGTGATCAAGTTGATCGCGCCAGCGGTGGCGCTACGACCATAAAGTGTGCCCTGCGGACCCCGCAGCACTTCGACGCGCTCCAGATCATAAAAGCCGGACAGCTGGGCTGCCGGACGAGCGACCTGCGCACCATCCTGCAGGAAGGCAACGCCGCCATCGGCGCCGAGATCGATGCTCGTCATCCCGATGCCGCGGATGAAGATCCGGTTCACGCCGAACTGGTCGCCGACCGACAAATTCGGAATAGCGGAGGAGAGTGATGCGACATCCTTGATGCCGCCAGCGCCCAGCGCCTCTTCTGACACAGCAGAGATCGACGCCGCGACCTTGGACAAGGACTCAGCACTACGAGTGGCTGTCACCACAATGTCGGCAAGCCCGTCATTCTCGGGCTGCGCCTGCGCCAATGCCGGCGACGCGGTCAACGCCGTGCCCGCAGCCAGCAGGGCAAGAAGCCCCGATTTCCGATGGTTGATGAGAGTTGACGACAGAATATCGGCCGAAACGCCTAAATGCTTTCCCATAGCTTCTCCCCTATGCACAACTGAGTGCCATTTTTATCTACTGGTGCGTAGATAACTGTTAAGCTAAGTAGATTGCAAGAGATATTGATGTTTCCAGGGAGTATGGGGTTGGACGCGCTGAAACGAGACGACGGCAAATCGTCGGCAAATTTGCTGGACGTGCTGTCCGCTGATCCTGCTAAATTGCGGGCTTCGCTTGAAGAAGCGGATGCTGCCACCTTGATGCTGGTGCTTGTTCAAATCACGGGAGACCGGTCGCTGCTGGCGCGTGCGCGGCCACATATTAGTGGCCCCATGAATTACCATGAGAAGATGCCGGTGGAATTGCGCTCTGAAATTCGCATGCGCCTGGCCGATGCGCTGCTCGACCATGCGCGCACCGGCAAGGCTCTGCCGCCTATTCCAGACGGAGAAGACCTGCGGGAAATGCTGAGCATCGCGGTTGGTGAAGACGTCAGCGCTGATTATGTCTCAATGATGCGGGAAGATTTGGAGGCAATCCAGCCCGATCCTCGCGGCCTCAATTGGCGGCATGAGCCCGCTCCTGAAAAACTGGCGGCTTTTCCGGTCGTCATCATCGGGGCGGGCATGTCGGGCGTTTGTGCCGGCATCCGACTCAAGGAGGCGGGTATTCCGTTCAGCATCATTGAGAAGAACTCAGCGGTCGGTGGCAGTTGGTATGAAAACTTCTATCCAGGCTGTGGCGTGGACACGCCCAACCATTTCTATTCCTATTCCTTTTTCCTGAACCATGATTGGTCGCACTTTTTTGCCAAGCGCGACGAGCTGTGGAGCTATTTTGAAGATGCGACGGATCGATATGCCATCCGCGAACATATCCAGTTCGAGACTGAAGTCGTTTCAGCCGACTATGATGATGCGTCTGCAACATGGACAGTAACCACGCGCACCAGTGATGGCCGCACCGAACAGTTGTCGGCAAAATCGGTGATTTCGGCGGTCGGCGTCCTCAACCGGCCGAAACTGCCGGACATTCCGGGCCGAGACACCTTTGCGGGCGTCGCACTGCACACGGCCCAATGGGACGCGGGTCTCGACCTGAGCGGCAAGACGGTCGTCATGATCGGTACGGGCGCTTCCGGCCAGCAGGTCGGGCCGACGATCGCTCCGGACGTTGCCCAATTGACCATCCTGCAGCGGTCACCGCACTGGGTTGTGCCCAACCCCAATTATTTCGCCGAAGTGTCGGACGGGATGAAATGGGCGCTGGCGCATATCCCCTCTTTCGCGCGCTGGTATCGCTTCCAGCTCTTCTGGGCCTTTGCCGATGGCCTTCATGCATCATTGCAGGTTGACCCGACCTGGGACGACGGCGGTAAATCAATCAGCCAAATCAATGCCCGCCACCGCCTGTATATGGAGCGCTATCTGCGCGCCAAGTTGGGCGAGGACTCGCCGCTTATCGAAAAGGTGACGCCGTCCTATCCGCCTTATGGGAAGCGCATTCTGATCGATAACAACTGGTTCGACATGCTCCAGCGGCCCAATGTCGAACTGGTCACAGACCAGATCGCGAAGATCGTGCCTGAAGGGGTCGTGATGGCCGATGGCCGCACGATTGAGGCAGACGTACTCATCTACGCAACCGGCTTCCAAGCCAGCAAAATGCTTGCGCCGATGAAGATCACGGGAAAGCAAGGCCGCGACCTGCACCAGTTCTGGGGGCCGGACGATGCTACCGCCTATCTCGGAACGATGGTGCCGGAGTTTCCAAACTTCTTCATTCTTATGGGTCCGAACACTGGTCTGGCGCATGGCGGCAACGTCATCTTCATTACCGAATGTCAGGTCCGCCTCATCCTTGCTTGCCTGCAGGAGGTCTTGGAAGGCGACGCCAAGGCTATCGACGTCCGGCACAAGGCACATGACGACTATGTCGCCGAGGTCGATGCCCTCCACGCCAACATGGTCTGGACGCACAAGGGCCTTACCAACTGGTATCGCAATGACGCCGGCCGCGTCTTTGCCTTGCTGCCCTACCGGTTGGTTGACTACTGGAAAATGACCAAGGATTTCAGGCGCGAGGACTTTCTTCTGTCATGATCGACATCAGCGAAACGCTCGACAATGGCCGCATCATCTCTGGCCATTGCGCCCCTGAATTCTTAGGCGTCCTCGCAGAGTTCCGGACCAATTTCGTCGAACGCAACGAAGTGGGCGCAAGCGTCTGTTTGTCCCATGAAGGAAGAACGGTCGTCGACCTTTGGGGCGGCCTAGCCAACCCGGACACAAAGGCGGCTTGGGAAAAGGATACGATTTCGATCGTCTATTCCTGCACCAAGGCGGCAACGGCCTTGTGCGCCCACATGCTCGTTGAGCGCGGCCTGCTCGACTACGATATGCTGGTCGGCGATCTCTGGCCAGACTTTGCAACGGCGGGTAAAGAAGAAACGACAGTCGCGATGATGTTGTCGCACACGTCCCCTGTCCCCCATTTGCGAGACGCCATCAAAGCGGGCGGCATCGCCGATTGGGACTATATGGTGGACAGGGTCGCTGCCGAAGAAGCGCATTGGCAGCCCGGTACACGCCAGGGCTATCACGGACTGACCTATGCGTGGACCGTTGGTCAGTTGGTCCGGCTCGCCGCGGGCAAGCCGCTCTCGGCTTTCTTCCGGGACGAGGTTGCGACTCCTCTCGGGCTTGATTTCCATATCGGCCTGCCGGATCGCGATGAGCCGCGTGTCGCACCAATGATCGCGTCTGATCCTTCAGAAGTGAATTTCAAAAGCCGCTTCTTCAAGGCGGTGACAACTGAGCCGGGCAGTCTGCCGCAGCTCTTCCTGACCAATCAAGGCAAGGCAAACTTCAATTCCCGCGAAATCCATGCCGCCGAAATCGGCAGCGCGAATGGCATCACCAATGCGCGCGGCCTTGCGGGCATGTACGCCCCCCTCGCAAATGGCGGCGGCACGCTGTTGCAAGCTGAGACGGTCCAGCGGATGAGTCGTGTTTGCGCGGCCACACAGATGGATGCGGTCTTGATGCAGCCGATGCGCTTCTCAATGGGGTTCATGGCCAGCACCGACAATCGTCGCCAGGGCGGCGACAGCATCATCTTGGGCGATGGCGGCTTCGGCCATGTTGGCATGGGCGGCAGCATCGGCTTTGCCGATCCAAGCGCCAAACTCAGCTTTGGCTATACGATGAACCGCATGGGCGCAGGCATTTTGCTTAACCCGCGCGGACAGTCGCTTGTTGACGCGGCTTATCAATCCCTTGGCTGGCGCAGCAACGCCTCGGGAGCGTGGCAACGATAGAGACCTAGATTTTGGACAATCGCCAATACAATTTTGATTGGCGGCGGTGCCCGAAAGAATATGGCGCACACACGTCGGAAAGCCACCTTTCACTCAGATACGGCCAAACGCCCATACTGACAGTTGCGAACAACGGTCATATCGATGCTTGTATGGGATCCGTCATCGTCAGACTTGCCGCCAGTTATCCATTTCGTAATGGAAGAACCGTGCGTATGCGATTGCCGACCAAGTGGCAGGTCAGCGATCTATTATGACCCAACCCCTCAACATCGTCTGGTTCAAACGCGATCTCCGGATTGAGGATCACCAACCTTTGGCAGCGGCCGCGCAAGCTGGGCGGGTGCTGCCGCTCTACATTGTCGAGCCAGAGCTATGGGCGCAGCCCGACGCATCTGCGCGCCAATGGGCGTTTGCCTCAGAATGCCTCCGTGATCTCCAAAAGGCACTCGCAGCGCTTGGCCAGCCCTTGTGCATCATGGTCGGAGATGCCGTCTCAATCCTTCAGCAACTCAACAAAGACCACGGCATTGCGGCGTTGTGGAGCCACGAGGAAACCGGCAACGGATGGACCTATGCCCGCGACCGGGCCGTTGCGGCATGGGCCACTGCGGCAGGCATCCCGTGGCACGAAGCACGACAATTTGGCGTTGTTCGTCGGCTGAAATCCCGCAATGGCTGGGCCCAGAGCTGGGACCGCGACATGGCCAAGGCGATCACGCCGCCACCGCAAGCGCTCACGCGGCTTCCCGGTGATTGGCCCACTTATATACCGAACTGCGAAGATATGAGGCTTGCGCCAGACCCCTGCCCCAATCGCCAGAGGGGTGGACGGCCAGCCGCGCTGGACACCTTGAACAGCTTCCTGAGGCAACGCGGCCGCAATTATCGCTATGAGATGTCGAGCCCCGTCACGGCCTTTGATGCCAGCTCGCGCCTTTCACCTCACCTGACTTGGGGAACGATGTCCATGCGCGAAGTGGCGCAAGCCACCTGGGCGCGCATGCAGGCGTTGAAAACGTCGAACGCAACCGATCCCAGAAGCTGGCGCGGATCGATGAGTTCCTTCAGCGGGCGGCAGCACTGGCATTGCCACTTCATGCAGAAGCTCGAAGATGAACCCCGTCTCGAATTCGAAAACCTGCATCGCGCCTATGATGGTTTGCGGCCTAACTGTGCCGATGCCGAGCGGTTAACGGCTTGGAGCGAGGGCGCGACGGGATTTCCGTTCATCGACGCCTGCATGCGCGCACTTAATCACCATGGCTGGATCAATTTTCGGATGCGCGCCATGCTGATGTCATTCGCCAGCTATCACCTCTGGCTGCCTTGGCGCGAAAGCGGTCTCCACCTCGCCCGCAAGTTCGTGGACTATGAGCCAGGCATCCACTGGTCGCAGGTGCAGATGCAATCCGGCACGACGGGAATCAACGCCATGCGGATCTACAATCCGATCAAGCAGGGCTATGACCATGATCCCGAGGGCATTTTTGTGCGGACCTATGTGCCGG
>CAJBSR010000140.1 GCA_903958285.1 uncultured Sphingomonadales bacterium | reverse complement strand
CCTGCTCGATAAACATTGCGACATGAATTTGATGCAGGCGCCGGATCAAGTAGCCGGGCCGATCCCAGATCGTGTGCGGAGGACTGCTCGCTGGCTTTCCAAAGTCGGCAGTGGGTACGACGACCAAGGCCGCCCTACCCTTACCTTCGACAGTTCCCGAGCTCTTTGCCACGCGACGTCTCACTCAATCGTTTGTATACGAACAGTTCGTATACTGATGATTGATTGTCAATCCAGCCCGATAGGCCTGTCAAGACAAATATTGCCGGAATCTTAAGGACGAACCCCCGGGGTTTCCATTAGCATGCCGCGGGCACGCCACATCAGAAACAGCTCGAGCTCAACGAGCTCTTTGGAACCAAGCGCGAAGGGCTCGGCCCTGACGCCGGTCATGCAGTTACGCAAGCGCCGCTGTAACGACCCGACAGACTGCCACTCCAACCGGTAGAGAGGGTATGCCGTGGGATGTCCCTGAGGGATAGGGTTTCCCCCTAGCTTTTGCCCAGAGCGTTCTGCGTGGCATTGGGCGCAAGAGAGATTGAGCTGCCCTAGCCGCTCATAGAAAAGTGTCCTACCCGCCTCGAGCGCAACCGCATTGAGGGCAGTCTTCTCAACGGTGATTGACAGACCCTTTGATTGCAGCCCGATATAGGATGTCAACGCTAGCAGGGGTTTGCTTTCGTGCGCGTACGGCTCGCCCTCTTGACGCGCCTGACGACACACATTGACCTGGTCCGATAGGTTTAATAGTTTGGAGCCTACAAACTTAGGGAAGCTAGCCGCTACCCCCTTCATCGAGCTCGCATCATCGCCGTGACACTTGGCACAAGCAACCTGACGCTTACCAGAAGGTGTCTGCCAAAGAGACTCGCCATCCAGCACCCAAAACGTCGCCGGATTTTGTGACGGATCATCTTGCATCACACGGTTTTCCGGGGACATCAGTGCATAACTTGACTGACGTGCAGAGCCCGTTGGGTCTGCGTAGGCAGAGGTAGTAATCAGCAATGCCAACCAAAAACAACGGACGAGGTTGCGCATCAGCACCAACAACTCACGACACTGTTAACTGGCTGGTGACGCTCGAGGCGTAGCCGTTATCACCTATCCACTTAAACTCCAGCGATCCCGTTTCGGTTGCAACCGTAAAAAAGTTAATGACAGGATTCGCCCCAACGCTGGGATGCAACTCGGCACGCAACACTTCCTGCCCATTGTATGTACAGACAAACTCACGAATAATGTCGCGCGGGATGCGCTCGCCCTGCTGCGTATGTCGAAAGCCAGATTCCATGTCGTGCTGAACGATCACTCTAATGGCGATGACCTCGCCCTTGGTAGCGGCCTTTGGCATCGTGACCAGCGTGCGGGAAGTCTTACTCATACGACCTCCGTACAGGCAGCTAAGGTCACCAAGGTTTCAGCATACCCACGCCAAAACGATCCATCGCTCATCTGCGCGATCGCCCAGACGCGCTGAGAGTTCGCTAAGCGAATACGGGTTCCGATTTCTGCTCGGCCTGCGCGCGGGCCAAAAAAGAAACTCACAACGTTTGGCAACGGATTGCCTTCGGCAATCAAGTGCACCGCCTTGACATGATCCGCCTGCGTCATCGGACTTTCGACCGAGACTTTGATCGTCACAAGATTGCCATTCTCAACCAGCGCAGGTAACTCAAGCGTAACCTTGCCCGCGCGCGGCGTGGCAGAACCCATGATCGCCTTCATGGCGGCCAGCGCCTCATTCTCCGTCGCATGCGAAGCAAAAAAGGACGCCAACCCTACAGCGCCCATCGCCATCACAAAGGTTCTTCGATTAGTTGTCACTGTTTCAAACTCACTAAAAACGCTACGACGTCCTCAATCTCTTGGCCGGTCAATATTGTTTTGCCGGCATAGCCTGAGGCAACGCGATTTAATCCTGCATGACTGTAGTACGTCGGCATGATCGTTTCGGGATTAAACAAACTAGCATCAACGATGCGGGCTCTCAACTGACTTGCCGTCAGTCTCTGCGCACT
>CAJBSR010000139.1 GCA_903958285.1 uncultured Sphingomonadales bacterium | reverse complement strand
CGGTCGGCTCGCGTGAGGCGCAATTGGCTATGCCGTTCTGGCTCAACGGCCGGGCTTGGTCGATTTTTGGCGGGTCAGACGAAGTGCAAAAAACGATCATTGCCAAACAGGCTCTTGGGCTTTGACGGGATCTAAAATAAAAGACCTATTCACAAGAAGACACCAATCGATTAGCCTCCGTTCCGGAGAGAAAAGGGGGCGAAACGCCGCCTTTGGAGGTGTAGATGGATTGGCCGATCGCGCTGCTTGAACGCGTCACAATTCAAAAATCTGATGACATCGCCGCCGCTTCGGTGGCGATCAATGATTTTGCGCAGAAGCAGGGTTTCCGCATCGCGGCGACGCCCGATATCGCCTCCTCCGATCAGCTGACCGATAAAAGCGGCGGCGTCATCAATGCAGATGTTTTTGGCTGGACCAAGGATGGAGAACGCTGGTGGGAAGACCGTCGGCTGGCACTTGTCTCACCCTTGCCGCGCGCCTGCCGTTATGAAAGCGAACCCTTCTGGTGCAATGAGGAAGGCGCGCGGACGCTTTTTCCCAACAAGTATCTTGATGGCTTGAGCTTCAGCGACTTCGGAAAATTTGTCCAAGCCCCCTCGGCAATAGTTGTTCCCGTGCATCTGTCCTTCGGCCAGATTGCGGTCGCGAGTTTCACGCCGCTCGACCATGGGTGGCGCGATCTTAGCCAGCATTTTGTGCAAAAGGGTGATTTGTTTGCCGCGCTCTCCCGCCGCTATCTCAGCAGCTATGCGATGCTCGCCAAGACGCAAAAATGGATCCCCAGTGATTGCCGCCTGTCGAAGCGGGAGATTGAATGCTTGCGCTGGGCGGCGATCGGAAAGACGGACAAGGAAATCAGCCTCATCCTGACCTTAAGCCATGCGACCGTGCGTTATCATGTGCAACGCGCAGGGGAGAAGCTGAACGCCGTCAACCGGAGCCAGGCTGTGTTCAAGGCAGGGCAACTCGGCTATCTCGGCGCTGCAGCCTGACCCCTTTACCTCCAATACTCCAGCCCAGTGCTCGCCTTGCGCTAGACGCCCATCATGCCCGCATTGGTCGCGCCGTCGATGCCATATTCGGAGCCGGAAATGAACGCCGCCTCATCTGATCCGAGATAGGCGACAAGGCCTGCAATCTCTTCAACCCGCGCCATGCGTCCCATCGGCGCCATGGCTTCAAACTGCGCGCGGACGGCAGCAGGATCCGGCGCGCCGGCGATAATGGCGCTGATCATTTCCGTTTCCACGACGCCGGGGTGGATTGTGTTGCAACGGATGGCCGTCTTGCTCTGCGCACAGTGGACGGCTGTGGATTTGGCGAGCGCGATCAGCGCGCCTTTCGTTGTTGAATAGCTGACATAATTTCCCAGCGGGCGCTGTGCATTCATGGAGCTGTTGAGGATGATCGACCCACTGGCGCCGCCCGGATTGCTGCGCATCGCGCGGACCGCATGTTGCACGGTCAGCATCACACCGGTCAGATTGACAGCGAGGATCGACTGCCAACTTTCAAAACTGACATGTTCAATATCAGCATCGCCCTTTTCTATTCCCGCATTCGCAAAGGCGATATCGAGCCGCCCGAAGCGCCCTGCAATCATCTCCATAAGGGCGGGCCAGCCTTCCGGATCCTCCACGCGCTGCGCCGCAAACACTGCGCCAGTTGCATCGCACAGACTTTGCGCCGCCTCGGCGTTGGAGCCGGTAAAAACGACGGCAGCCCCGTCGCTCGACAATCGTGTGACGGTGGCGCGGCCGATGCCCGATGTGCCGCCGGTAATCAGCGCGACCTTACCCTCTAGTCGACCCGTCATATTGAAACTCCTGCTATTGTTGTTTGGCCGGTGTTGTTCAAAAAGTTAGGTGGGTCTTTTAGCCCAGCGTCCGCACCGGATTGCTGCCATCCCAGTTCCTAGCGGCGTCACGTATCATCGCGAAAAGCGCCTCACTGCCACTGGCCGGTTGCAACACTTCAACGATGCTGCCCGGCCCGCCGCCGGTATCCGCATAAAAGACACCGCCATCGGCACCGACGTCGGCTTCGACCAAAATTGATGCGCCAGATTCAATCGCAATGGCGCGGGCAGCG
>CAJBSR010000138.1 GCA_903958285.1 uncultured Sphingomonadales bacterium | reverse complement strand
CACACGCCATGTTGCATATCGAAAATCTGGTGGCGAGTTACGGCAAGGTTCGTGTGTTGCACGACATCACGCTGACCGTGCCGAAAGGCAAGCTGGTGGCTCTGATCGGCTCGAACGGGGCAGGAAAGACAACCACATTGCGGGCCATATCGGGGATGCTGGCGCCTGAATCCGGCCGTATTACCCTGGGAGGGCACGAGATCGCAGGCTTGCCGTCCCACGAGATCACCCGCTATGGGCTGGCCCATTCTCCCGAAGGCCGCAGAGTGTTTGCGACCCTGCCTGTGCGCGATAACCTGTTGCTCGGGGCCTATCCGCGGTTGACGGGCGCGCGCGAACGCGGCGATGTCGAGGCGGATGTCGAGCGCATGTTCGATCTGTTCCCGCGTTTGCGCGAGCGCTCCGACCAGTTGGCCGGCACTCTGTCGGGTGGCGAGCAACAGATGCTGGCCATGGCCCGCGCCCTCATGCTCAATCCCGAAGTGCTGTTGTTGGACGAACCCTCGATGGGCCTAGCCCCCCGCTTGGTGGCCGAGGTGTTTTCCATCATCGCGCGGTTGAAAGAAGCCAATATTACCATGTTGCTGGTCGAACAATTCGCCGCTGCGGCTCTCGAAGTGGCCGATTTCGGCTATGTGCTTGAAAACGGCCATATCACGGTCTCGAGCGCTGCTGCGATGTTGCGCAATGATCCGGCCGTGCGTGATGCTTATTTGGGCGGTTCGCACTAATTTTAATCAATCCGCCAAGTCTTTAAGTTTAAAATACCAGTTTTGCCTGTTCAGGGTAATGCTGGTATTTTTTTATGTAATTTATCCTAGAGCATTTCGCCTTTTGACTGAATCGGGATTCCCCTTTGGCGTCAAATCAGATTCACTGCACTGACCGTTTGGAGGTCGGCGCAGATGACAAGAGCGTATTCGATGGATTTGCGGGAGCGGGCGATGGATCGTCTGTCTTCCGGGGAGACGAACTACGAGGTCTCGGTTGCGCTGAAGGTCGCCGTTTCCAGCGTGGTCAAATGGGCTCAGCGCAAACGCGCCACTGGCAGCGCCGCCCCTGGGAAGATGGGCGGGCATCGACCTTTGCTGATCACCGGGGGGCACCGTGACTGGGTCTTGTCAGAGGTGGAGCGCCTGCCGCACGTGACGATTGCGGCGCTGACAGCGGGTCTTTGCGCACGAGGCCTGAAGGTTCATCCCGCCAGCGTTGGTCGCTTTCTGCACAGAGAAGGCAAGAGCTTCAAAAAAAACCTTACTTCCCGCCGAACAGCTGACACGGCCCGGACTGGCGCGCCGCCGCGAGCAGTGGAGGCGCTATCAGGGCAGGATTGACCCCGCGCGGCTGGTTTTCCTCGATGAAACGTGGGTCAAAACCAACATGGCCCCACTCAGGGGCTGGGGCGACCGCAGCAAGCGGCTGATCGCCCATGTGCCGCACGGCCATTGGAAGACCATGACCTTTATCGCCGCCCTGCGCATCGACCGGATCGATGCGCCATGGGTGATCGACGGCCCCATCAACGGCGACGCCTTCAGGGCCTATGTCGAAAAGGAGCTTCTCCCGACCCTTCAGCCGGGCGATGTCGTCGTGCTCGACAACCTGGGCTCTCATAAGGGCAAGGCCGTCAGGAAGATGGTTCGGGCCGCAGGCGCAAGGCTCTTCTTCCTGCCGCCCTACAGTCCTGATCTCAACCCTATCGAACAGCTCTTCTCGAAGATCAAACACGCCATGCGAAAAACCATGGGACGAACCATCAAGGCAGTGCATGACGCCCTAAAGCTTATCCTCGAAGCTATCCCAAAACACGAATGCGCAAACTACTGCGCCAACGCAGGATACAAATCAACTTAAATGCGAAATGGTCTAGCAAAGAAGGCCTTCACCGCTGAACTATTTGGCCTTGTTGGGCCCGGTCTATAGCGCAGAATAAAAAAAACTGGTCGCGCATTTTTCAGCAACTACGGAAAGTTTATCGTCGGGGTGTTGATTTTTACACCCCAGCCCCGTCTTTCCAGTTGTCCACCCAAATGCTCAGAAAACACAATCCTTGTTAACGCAGCAGGGAT
>CAJBSR010000137.1 GCA_903958285.1 uncultured Sphingomonadales bacterium | reverse complement strand
TGCATAAACATGGGCCCGCCATAAAGATTGGCAGCGCAATGCCGTTTAATGCTGAAGGCAGACATGGGTTTGCACAGCATCAACGGTGGGGTCGATGTGAAGGGTCTGATGTTCAACGTGCTCGAAGATGTCATTACCGACGCTTATGGGCCAGAAGCTTGGGATAGCTTGATCTGCATGGCGGGCGCTGAGGGCGCTTATTCGTCGCTCGGCTCCTATCCAGACACTGAATTTCACGCCATCGCGCACGCCACCGCAACGCTGACCGGGCAGGAAGCAACGGACGTGTTGCAGGCCTTTGGGCAATCGGCCATGCCGATCATCCTGAAGCGGTTTCCGCTTTTTGCAGAAGGTGTTGGCGATGCGCGCACCTTTCTCCTTTCGCTCAACTCGGTTATCCATCCCGAAATCCGAAAGATTTTCGCAGGGGCGGCCTGCCCTCATTTTAAATATGCGATCGGCGACGATATCATTCAGATCACCTATCATTCGCGCCGCCGTTTTTGCGATATTGCGCAAGGGCTGGCGCGCGGTGCGCTGTTCCACTTTGGCGAAGCCGGCGAGGTCTCGCACCCGGAATGTCTGCACAGCGGGGATGACGCCTGCCGCCTGGACATTAGGTGGGCGGCATGAACCAGCTTGGCAAGAACGCGAGCTGGCCTTTCCCCGAAAGCCCAGCCGATGAACGCATCGCCCAGCTGGAACGGCGGTTGGAGCGGGAACGCCGTGCACGCCAGGAGGCGGAGCGCCTCGCTGAAAACGGATTACGCGACCTCTATGTGAGCCGCGCGCGCATTGAATTGCTCAACGGCATCTCGGTCCGCGCCAATGAATCCGATGATCCGCTGGAAGTGCTGCGCCTTGCCGTGCGGGAAATCTGCGCCACGCTGGGCTTCCCGTTCGGCAATGTCCTCGTCGCCGATCCGGACGCCCCCGGCGCCATCCGCGCGGCGGGCATCAGCTTTGCGCGCACCTGCGACAGCGCGCAGCCTTTTATCAAAGCGTCCCACGAGGTGAGGATCGCAGCCCCTGCCGACGACCGGGCTGAACAGCCGGTGATGACGCAGGTGCCCGTCTGGACACCTGATATCGACACGCTAGACGGCTTTGAGCGGGCACGCCTTGCCCGGCTTGCCAGCTTTAAGTCCATGCTGACCGTGCCCGTACTGAGCGGCCGCGACGTGGAAGCGGTGCTTGAATTCTTCTCAATGGACCAGCGCGAGCCGGAACTCGAACTGCTTGACGTTCTGCTGCAGGCAGGTCTCCAGATTGGCGGCGTCTTCCGCCGGCGCCATCATGCGGACCGGCTGCGCGACAGTGCGCTCACCGATCCGCTGACCGGCCTGCCCAACCGCGCGGCCTTCGCCCAGAACATTGAACGCAGCTTCCGCGACTGCCGCGCCGCGAATGAACCCGCCCCCTCGCTGATCTTCATCGATCTGGATGGGTTCAAGCTCGTGAATGATACACTCGGCCATCAGGCGGGTGACCGCCTTTTGATCGACATGGCCGACAAGCTGCGCATGCTCGTGTCCAACGCGAACGCCTTTGAGGACGAAAATCCATTTGCCTCCAATGTGAAGCTGGCACGGCTGGCGGGGGACGAATTCACCCTCATCGTCGACGGGCTGGACCGGGCCAAGCTGGCCGAACGTTTCGCGGCTGAAATTCATTTGAGCCTGCGCCATCCGCAATGGCTGGAAGACAATCCCGTCCGCGTCACCGCCAGCATCGGTGTCGCGCATGATGATGGCCATTACACAACCGTCAGCGACATGCTGCGCGATGCGGACTTGGCGATGTATGAGGCCAAGTCGCTTGGATCTGAACGCACCGTCGTGTTTGACCAGAAGATGCGCAACAACGTCCAGTCGCGCCTGACACTGGTCAATGATCTGCGCACCGCCTGCGAAAATGGCGACTTCATCCTCCATTATCAGCCAATCCTCGCGCTCGACACAGAGCAGTTGGTGGGCTTTGAAGCGCTGGTCCGTTGGAAACGGGGCGACGTCATCGTGCCCCCGTCCGAGTTTATCGCGGCCGCCGAAGAAAGTGGCGTCATCACGCTGCTCGGCCAATGGGTGATGCGCGAGGCGTGCAAAACGGCGGTGCGCTGGCACAAGCTTGTGCCGGACCGGGAACCGCCGCTCAGGATCAGCCTCAACGTGGCCCCGCGCCAGTTCCTGCAGCCAACCTTCGTCCAGCAGGTGCGCGAGATCCTGAACGAAACGGGTGCCGACCCGCGCTGGATCGGCATTGAGATTACTGAAGGCGCCGCCATCACCAAGCCGCACCACACGGCCCGCGTGCTGGAAGAGCTCCGCGCGCTCAACATTCAGGTTGGGCTGGATGATTTCGGCACCGGCTATTCTTCGCTCAGCCGCCTTCAAACGATCCCTATCGACAACATCAAGATCGACCAGAGCTTCGTGCGCACCCAGACACGCAACAACGCACAGTGGAGCGTGGTGAAGGCGATGCTCGACCTTGCCCACGCGCTGCAACTGCGTGTTGTCGTCGAAGGCCTTGAAACCGAGTTTCAGCGCGAGGAATTGACGGCCTTTGGCTGCGAATATGGGCAGGGTTATCTGTTCAGCAAGCCGCTGACCGAAGAAGATGCCGCCGCCTTGATCATAGACCAACCCGAAGGGCCATTCCGGCAAATGGAAAAGCGGATTGCGGGTTAAACGATCAGCCCTTCCATTCGAGCATTGAGTCACACTTTGCCTGAGACCAATCGATAGCCGACACTCGGCTCATTGATGATCAGCACCGGGTGCGCCGGATCTGCCTCCAGCTTTTGCCGCAGCGCGCGCACGGCGACCCGCAAATAATCGATATGGTCCTGATGTGCAGGGCCCCAAATGGCCCGCAACAAGTGGTGATGGGTCAATACCCGGCCGGCATGTTTTGCGAGTTCGCTTAAGACGGCAAACTCCTTGGGGGTTAGATGGACCTCTTCGCCCTGCTTCAGAACCACCCTGCGATGAAGGTCGATGGAAATGTCGCCAAACAACAGCGGCGTCTGATCTGCGCCGGGGCCAAGGTCAACAAGGCTGTCGATATAGCGATCCACCTTCGTGGCTTCTTCTGTCATCTCAGCCAAGATTGAACGGTCCGCAGATCCCTCGCGGCGCAGCGCCCGCAAGTTCGCTTGGATCGCATTGAGCCGCGGCTTCACATCATCGCCAATCGAAACGAGGAGGGCGGAGCGCAACCGGTCCAACTCACGCAGCGCCGTCGCTTCCCGCGATTCACGGTCAAGCCGCGCGCGTTCCAATGCCAGGGCGGCTTGATCTAACAGGCTTTCCAGCAACTGCATCTGATCCTTCGTAACCGGCGGTGCGCCATCCTCCCGCGCCAGACCGATAACGGCGAGCGGTTCCGCCTGAGGGGTGATGGGATGGAACTGCCAATCGGACTCCCGGACCAACGCCTGACCCCGCCCCGTGATCTTTCCAGAAGCGAGCGCAGCGGCGGCGGCGGCAAAGTCACTGGGGTTGAGGGCGGTGCCCTCCGACGTCGCAACCATCACTTCAGGCGTTTCAGCACCCGTCAAAAGGATCGCCTGACAGGAAAAGAGCCGCGAAATCTCATGCACAGTCTCGCTGGCCACGGCCTGCTCATCATTTGCGGCAAGCAGCCGCCGCGCGAATCCAGCGATGGTCGCATTGCGCGCCGCGTGCGAGGCTGCCAATTGGGCTTGCGCCCGAACGGACGCGGCAAGCTGGCTGCTGACGACCGCAACCAAGAGCAGGATGACAACGGTGACGACATCTGCCGGGCTGTTGATAAGGAACGTCCGGTACGGCGCAGTAAAGTAATAGTTATACGCCAGGGTCGAGGCGATGGCCGCCAGCAGTCCCGGCCGCAGCCCCGCATATATGGCCGCCGCCAGAACGGGCGGAAGGTACAGCATGACCACCGCTGAACTGCCATAGCGATCGGAGACGAGAAGAGAGATGAGTGTCGCCCCCGCCACCATGAGCAAGGCGAGCACATAGCCCACCAGCGACTGGGCAAGGGAAGGAGGGCGATCCCCTCTTTGGAAGATGCTTGTATCCATGCGCGTAAAATGCGCCTCGTCACGCCGTTCGTCGAGCATAACCCGCATGTAACGCGCAAATCCACATGGAATCTTTATGCCGATTGAGCGCACAAACGCGCCATGACAAGCTCCACCAACCTGCCGGACACCGGCACCGCCGCATCCACCTCCCATGGCGCCGCCCATGGCAAGAAAGACAGCCTGCCTGTCCTCATGCTCGGCGCCGTCGGTGTCGTCTATGGGGATATCGGCACGTCGCCGCTTTACGCGATGAAGGAAAGCTTTATCGGCCCGCACCCGTTGGCGGTGGACCATCTGCATATCTTTGGTGTGCTGAGCCTGATCTTCTGGTCGCTGATGCTGATCGTGACCCTCAAATATGTGTTCGTCGCCATGCGGGCGGACAATAAAGGTGAAGGCGGCTCCTTTGCGTTGCTGGCGCTCATCTCCCGCCACCTCGAAGACCAACGCTGGGCGGCCTCTCTGGCTGTCCTCGGCGTGCTTGCCGCTGCCTTATTTTACGGCGACGCGATGCTGACGCCTGCCATCTCGGTGCTGTCTGCCGTGGAAGGGCTGACCATTGTGGAATCGCGTCTGGCGCCGCTGGTGCTGCCGATTGCGGTGCTCATCCTCGTTGCCCTGTTCCTGATCCAGTCACGCGGCACCGCCCGCGTCGGCAAGCTGTTCGGGCCGATTATCCTCGTCTATTTCGCGGTGCTGGCGGTCTTGGGTGTCACCAACATCATTGCCCATCCCGAGATCCTGACCATCATAAACCCTTGGTGGGCCGTCGAGTTCTTCCGTTATGATTCAAAGCTCGCCTTCTTGGCGATGGGGTCCGTCTTTCTGGCAGTCACGGGTGCCGAAACGCTCTATGCTGACATGGGGCATTTCGGGCGCAAGGCGATCGGCTATAGCTGGCTTGGGCTGGTCTACCCCTGCCTCATGCTCAACTATATGGGCCAAGGCGCCTTGCTGCTCGGCAATCCGGCGGCAGTTGAAAATCCTTTCTACCTGATGGCGCCGGATTGGGCCCGGCTGCCGCTTGTCCTCATCGCCACCTGCGCAACCGTGATCGCCAGCCAGGCGGTGATCTCCGGCGCATTCTCGGTCACGCATCAGGCGATCCAGCTTGGCTTCCTGCCGCGTCTCAAGATTTTGCATACCAGCGAGAAGGCTGTGGGGCAGATATATATGCCCGCCGTCAATTGGGGCCTGTTGATCATGGTTCTGGTCCTTATCCTCGGCTTCCGGGAATCGACCAAGCTGGCGTCGGCCTATGGCATCTCCGTTATCGGAACGATGATCATCACGACCGCCATGCTGACCTTCCTGCTGTTCAAGGTGTGGAAGTGGAACCGCTGGCTGGCTGCCGCTACCATTGCCATCTTCGCCGTTGTGGACATGACCTTCTTCCTCTCCAATATCACCAAGGTGGCGGATGGCGGCTGGTTCCCGCTGCTTGTGGCGGGCACGGTGTTCATCATCCTGACCACGTGGGCCAAGGGCCGCGCGCTCATGCGGGCACAGCTGGCCAAGGAAGGCGTCCCGATGGATATCTTCATCAAGTCCGCCAGTGGCTCTGCCCACCGCGTCAGTGGCACGTCGATCTTCCTCTCTGTCACGCCTGAAGGCGTTCCGGCCGCGCTGCTCCACAATTTGAAGCATAATCAGGTGCTGCATGAACGCGTCATCATCCTGACTGTCCGGTTTGAAGAGACGCCCTATGTCGAGGCCAAGGACCGCATTGTGACGACGTCTTCAGGCCATGGATTTTACCATGTCATCCTGCGCTATGGCTTTATGGAGGCTGTGGACGTGCCGCGCGATCTGCAGTTGGATGCGGCCTCCGGCGGCCCCATTGATCCCATGCGGACGAGCTATTTCCTCGGCCGGCAAAAGCTGATCGCATCAAAGGAGTTGCCGGGCATGGCGCTGTGGCGCGAGCACCTGTTCGCGTGGATGCTCAAGACGTCAGAATCCGCGATGGACTTCTTCAAGCTGCCCACTAACCGGGTGGTGGAACTGGGCAGTCAGTTGCGGATTTGATGGGGCGGATCAGCCCGCCCGGCTGCGCGCTTCGCCGAGCAACAGCACGCGCACATCGCCGCCGCAGCGGCTGATCTGCACCAGCAGGTAGAGGGACAGGAACAGCATCCCGCCGAAAAAGGCGAGGACGCCGAGCGCGAGACCTGCGCCCGAAAACTGATGCCGCCAGCTCACCCAGATCGCGGAGAGCGCGAGGAAGCACATGAAATCAAGGTTGAACTGCCCCGGCCAAGCCATCTCCGCCATGTCACTGAAGAAGACCGGCAACAGGTTCAGGCCATGGTTGGCAATGGTGACCGACGTGTAGGCCGCAATGGCGACCAGGCAGACCAGCAGAAAGACGCGAAACAAAGCCATGATGGAACCCCTCCTGTAGCGACTGCTTCACTTTAGGAAAATGTAGCAGTCGCTACAAGAGGGAAATTCAAGCCTCCCAGTTGACTTAAAGCCCGTCGACGCTCTTGCTCACCAGAATGTTCACCGAGACGCGGCGGTTCTGGCGCTTGCCTTCTTCGGTGTCATTGCTCGCCAGCGGATCGGATTCCGCCATGCCGGTCGGCGTCAGCATCCGGTACGGCTTCCAGCGGCAGGCCTGCTGGAGGAAGTTGATCACGCGGCTCGCGCGCTTTTCGCTGAGGACCTGATTATAATCTTCACTGCCGACAGAGTCTGTGTAGCCGACAACCAGCATCAGCGCGTTGTCTGTGGTTTCCGCCTGTTGCGCGGTGGCGCAGAGTTCCGCCTTGGCTGCTTCCGAAAGCGTCCATTTGCCGGTGTCGAAATAGACGTTGGTCGTGCCCTTCACGTTATACTTGTCGATATCGCTCATGCGGCCGCGCAGCGCTTCGGTCGCGGCGGTCTGTTCAGCAAATTGCTGCGACGTGCCGACGCGGATCATGTTCGCCGTCTTGAAATCGCGGCCCTTAAAGCTGATCTGGCTGGCGATCAGATCGCTGCCCGACTGCAGCGTCTTCACCGTGACGGGCAGGCCGTTCAGGATATCCGCCTTGGACGGGTTCTTGCCCGAGCCCTTGATCTTGGTGATCTCAGCCAGCTTGATATCGACCATTGTGCCATCTGCGCTGGTGACGCGAACGCGGTCCCCCTTGCGCGCGGTCACGATGCCTTTGACGTCGGGCCCCTTGGGCAGCGCCGACATGTCGAGTTCGGCCTCTTGGCCCGTCACGACGATGTTGGGGTTGGAGATGTCCTGCTCCTGCGCAGAGGCCGCAACAGCGGGCAGAGCCAGCAGCGCAAACAGAACGGGGGCGACGGTAAAATTGGAAACGGCACGCATAGATATTCTCCCTTTGGCGGCCCCCTAGACGAAGGTCCCTGTGCAGGACAACCTGTCTGGCCAATGAATGCGCTGGGGGATGTCCTTGGAATCAGGGATGGTTTGTGGGCAACACGGGATGAACTGAGGGGCTGGGCCGCGTTTCAGGCGGCTGCGCTTCCCTTCTTTGTCAACGCCGCCAATTCCGCAAATAGATCCGGCTCAACCGCTTTGAAGTTGAAGCAGGATTTGCCCTGCTGCCGCTTGGCCAGCGCGTCGGACATGCCCGCCCCTAGCGACGGATCCATGTAGAGCGGAAAGAGATGATAGGAGACGTAGGACTTCTTGATCGCCACAGCGCCAAACCATTCGGGCTTGCCATTCTTATCGAGCCGGGCCGTGTGGACGACGAGGTCGCCGGGTGCGTCCTTGGCGACAGGGTTGTCCTTGGCCGCCGCCAGCATGATCGCGCGAAGTTCTGAAAACACAGGGCCGAAATCCGCCATTGTCTCCTCCTAGAACATATACTTCATCGTAATCGGCAGCTTCACCGGGTCCACCCCCACGACAAACGCCGCGCTTTTGAAGGTTGGCGGGCCCATGCGAACCGCCGGATTGCGCGACATGCCAAAGCCTTCCTTGGGCACGAACAGCGCGACATCCATTTTGTTGTTGCCATTTTCGTCATGGATCAGCGCGATGGCGTAGGTGCCGGGCGCCACATCCTCAAACTTTGCGGTCAACGACGCGCGGGCGGGCAGAGAAAGCTTGCGGCTCTTGGGGTCCTTGCCGCAATCGGGATAGGCCTTCGCATTGGCTGTCAGGCAGACAAGGACGTTGCCCTTGGTATTGCGGACGCCGGTAATGACGGCTTCGACATCAGTCCCCGTTTTTGGCGCGTCCGTCGCTGCCATCAACGGCGAAGCGGCCAAGGCCAAGGTCAGTGCCACACAGCCTGTCCCAAACTCGGAAATAAAGCCCATAATTCCCCCGATACGCCTCGTGGTGCTTCTGATGATGCGTTGCTGTTATCAGCCATTTCCCTGCTGCACCATGAACGAGCGCGCGGGGAAACATTTCCCACCCCATGTGGTTGCCGACGCCCATGATCGTCATGATCGACAGAACGACGCCAAGGGCGGCCACGTGGATGGGGATGAGGAACACAAGCGCTGGGATAACGACCGCGCCAGTGATCGCCTCCCAAGGGTGAAAACTCATCGCCGCCCAAGCGGTCGGCGGGCGGCTTTCATGATGGACGGCATGGGCGATGCGGAACAGGCGGGGCTGATGCATCCAGCGGTGCGTCCAGTAAAACCAAGTGTCATGCAACGCGAGGAAGGCGAGCACTGAAAGCGGCAGCATCCAGAGCGGATAGGCATTCACGTCGGTATAAATCTGCGTCCAGCCATGCGCCTGCCATCCCCAGGCGACGATGCCCGCAGGCACGCCATAGATGGCCGCCGACGCAAGGCTCCAGCCAATCTCACGCCGCATCTGCTTGTCCAGCCCGCCATAGAGCCCGCGATGCTTGATCCGCGTTGCCCAAGCAAACGCGCCGCTGGTGATCAGGTAGCGCACGCCGACAATCACCGTCATGGCAATGGCAGACATCAGGAGCGAGGGGCCAGCGTTCATGAGCCGCCTATGCGCCAGTCCGGTCGCGCACGCAAAGCCCGATCACGCAAAAATCGTGATGTTCTGGCGACCCATCAGGATCGGACGGCCCTGATCATCCCACATGCCCATCGTCTGCCCGGCATAGCCATGGCCGACGGCGTCATCCTTGGACCGCAGCAGCACCCAGCCCTTGGCATCATAGCGCGTCGCATCAGCCAGATCGAAATTCCAGGTCATGGAACTGATCGCGGCAGGGCCCGTCAGGCGCGGCATAGAGGCGGGCGGGAGCGCATCGCCAAGGGTGACGAGCGAGACGAGGCCCGCAGGCGCATCTGCATCCTTGTGGCGGACCCAGACGATCATGTCGCCATCGTCAGCCCCAGTGACGGGATAGCCGCCGCCTGCATAGCGCATCTCAAAATGCTGGGCGAAGGTCGGCGCCCATTGCCGGAATAGCGGCGGGCAATCTTCCGGACGCGGCACATCGGGTGCGGCGGGGGCTTCAACGGCAAAGGCGGACTCGCGCTCCCCACCAAAGGCAAAGAGCGTGCGCGTGGCGACAACACCGTCGGCGATCAGATCACACGCCATGAAGGTGACAGACTTGCCGCGCCGCAGCACCGTCGGCACCAAAGTCGCCTCCCCACCCGACGGGCCGATAAAGGCAATCTGGGCAGACCGCAGCGGCGGCAGATCAGGCACCAGCTTCTCGCACGCCGCAAAGCAGAGACCTGCGGAAACGCCGCCATAGAGCGTGCGGCCCTGCCGCCAATCCTCGCTGGCGTTGACGGACCAGCGCCCTGCGCCGTCCTCTGCGATGCTGTCGATCAGATTACCCAGCGGTGTCATCCATGCCCTTTCGCTTTTCCGGCAAGGCCATTAGAGCGCGACTGTGCCTGATGCTACCACCCATTGTGACATTGCCATTGCCGGGGGCGGCCTTGCCGGATGCCTGATCGCACTGGCGCTGGCCGAACGGCAACCGCAGCTCGACGTCCGCATTGTGGAGGCAGGCACGGCGCTGGGGGGCAATCACGTCTGGTCGTTCTTTGACAGCGATGTGGCCGATGCCGACCGCTGGCTGATCGCGCCGCTGATCGTCCATCAGTGGCAGGGCTATGACGTCCTGTTTCCCAAGCTCAAACGGACGATGGACGCGACCTATAACAGCATCACATCCGACCGGCTGGACGCTTATGTGCGGCAGGTCCTGCCCGCAGAGCGGATCATCCGCGCCGATGTGAAAGACGTCACGCCGGACCAGATCACTCTGGGCGACGGACGGACACTCACTGCGCGGCTCACCATCGATGCACGGGGTGCTGCCGATTTCTCCACGCTCAAACTCGGCTGGCAGAAGTTTGTCGGGCAAAAGGTGCATGTCCCCGGCGGCCATGGCCTCACCCGGCCAATCGTGATGGATGCGACGGTCGACCAGATCGACGGTTACCGTTTTGTCTACTGCCTGCCCTTCGATGCCGAGACGGTCTTCATCGAAGACACCTATTACAGCGACACGCCCGACCTTGATGTGCCCGCCATCCGCGAACGGATCATCGCTTATGCCGCTGCCAAAGGCTGGCAGACCAATGGCGGCGGGCATGAGGAAACGGGCGTGCTCCCCGTCATCATCGGCGGGGATTTCGACGCCTATTGGCGCTCCACCGGAACAGGCATCGCCAAGGCGGGCATAAGGTCCGGCATGTGCCAGCCGACCACTGGCTACACCCTGCCCGATGCGGTGCGCCTCGCGACACGCCTTGCCGCCAATCCTGACATGACGCCCGACCAGTTTGAGGCCCTCGCCCGCAGCCATTGGAAGGCACGCGGCTATTACCGGCTGCTCGACACGATGTTGTTTGGTGCAGCGGTGCCGAACCAGCGATATCGGATTTTTGAGCGCTTCTATGGCCTTTCGGCCAGCTTGATTGAGCGCTTCTACGCGGGTCAATCGACCCTATTGGATAAGGCGCGCATTTTAACAGGAAAGCCGCCTGTGCCCATCGTCCGGGCCATTCGCGCCATCTGGGGATTAAGAACATGAAGACAGCAATCGTGATCGGCGCCGGTTTTGGCGGCCTTGCGCTCGGCATCCGGCTCCAGTCGGCAGGCATTCAGACAACCATCGTCGAAGCGCGCGATAAGCCGGGCGGGCGAGGCTATCACTGGAAGCGCGAAGGCTTCACCTTTGATGCAGGGCCAACGGTCATCACCGATCCGCCCTGCCTTGAGGAGCTCTGGGCGCTGTCCGGCAACAAGATTGCGGACGATGTCGACCTGATGCCGGTCAAGCCCTTCTACCGGCTCAACTGGCCCGATGGCACCAATTATGATTACGCCAATGATGAAGAGGCTCTGCGCGAAGAGATCCGCAAGATCGCGCCCGACGACCTTGATGGCTATGAGAAGTTTCAGGAATATTCGCGCGGTGTTGAGCGGGAGGGCTATCAGAAACTCGGCTCGGTCGCGTTCCTCTCCATCCTCTCGAT
>CAJBSR010000136.1 GCA_903958285.1 uncultured Sphingomonadales bacterium | reverse complement strand
CGTCGGCATTGGCATGGCAAGCGTGGAGGAGATTGACCGGATCAACATTCTGCAGGCGACCTTCCTTGCCATGACGCGGGCGGGGGAGGCCTTGCCGCAGGCACCCGCCCATGTGCTGGTCGATGGCAATCGTCTGCCCAAATGGCGGTACAGCGCAGAGGCGATCATCGGGGGCGATGCGCTTCATCCGTGCATCTCAGCAGCAAGCATCATCGCCAAGGAACACCGGGACCGCATCATGGTCGCCGCCGATTCGGAATACCCCGGCTATGGCTGGGCCTCGAACAAGGGCTATGGCGCCGCTGTGCACATGGCCGCTTTGCGCGAAAAGGGCCCCACACCCCTTCACAGGCGGTCCTTTGCCCCCGTCGCGCAACATTTTTTTGATGTGTGAGTCTTCGCAGCCACACCACTAGGGCTTGAGTCCCTGTGGATAACTTTGCGCCACATGTCGTGGGGGACTCGTTTCGTTCCGCTTTTCAGAAAGCGAATCTCAAGGATTCAAGCCAGACTCCAAGGGTTGACGCGGGACTCGTGATGACTCACCACCGGCATTCTGTGCTGAAAAAGGGGTCACGTAATGGGGGTTTTGGAGAAGGTCAGGAAGGCGCCGGCAGTTGCTGTTGAGCTGCCGCTGGACCAGATCATCATGGGCGATTGCATCGCAAATATGCGCGCCCTGCCCGACGCCTGCGTCGACATGGTCTTTGCCGATCCACCCTATAACCTCCAGCTGGGTGGCGACCTGTTTCGTCCCGAAGGCGGTCGCGTGGATGCCGTCGACAACGACTGGGACAAGTTTGACAGCCTAAAAACCTATGACGAGTTTTCGCGCGCCTGGCTCGCCGAGGCCCGCCGCATCCTGAAGCCCAATGGCACGCTCTGGGTCATCGGCAGCTACCACAACATCTTCCGCGTTGGCTCTGTGTTGCAGGATGAGGGCTTCTGGATCCTCAACGACATCATCTGGCGCAAGGTCAACCCGATGCCCAATTTCAAGGGCACGCGCTTTACCAACGCGCACGAAACACTGATCTGGGCATCGCAGGGTGAGAACGCGAAGTACACGTTCAACTACCGCGCGATGAAGACGCTGAACGACGAACTCCAGATGCGGTCGGACTGGTCCTTCCCGATTTGCGGCGGGCAGGAACGCATTAAGAAAAACGGCACCAAGGCCCACCCGACGCAAAAGCCGGAAGCCCTTCTTTATCGTATCCTCCTCGCCTGCACGAAGCCCGGTGACATCATTGTCGATCCCTTCTTCGGCACCGGCACGACCGGCGCGGTCGCCAAGCGGCTGGGCCGCCACTTCATCGGGCTGGAGCGCGAAAAATCCTATGTCGATGTCGCGCAGGAGCGGATCGACTCTGCCCTGCCGCTCGACGAATCGATGCTCAAGACGATGCAGGCTGATACTGCCGCCCCGCGCGTCGCCTTCGGCACGCTCGTGGAAACCGGCTATATGAAGGTCGGCACCAAGGTCTGGGATCTCAAGCGCCGCTGGTGCGCGACCGTGCGGACCGATGGATCGCTGATCTGCGACGCGGGCAGCGGCTCGATCCACAAACTTGGCGCGACGCTGCAAGGCGCGCCGAGTTGCAACGGCTGGACCTTCTGGCATTATGAAGTCGATGGCGTGCTGAAGCCCATTGATGACGTGCGCCAGACCTACCTTCTCGCCACGCAGCCGTGATCCAGACCGCCCCGACCGCAACCCTCTACGCCCGGCCGACGGCGTTTATTGACGCGCCCTTCGGATTTGACGGGCAGTTTGCGCGGTTGGCAGGCGGGCTTCAGTTCTTTGCGGCGTGGGAGATTATCGCGACCGATGGCGGCGTGCGAGCGGGCGGCACGCTGGTCCCTATCGACCGTGTTGATGACGCCCTTGATGCTGTCACGCCCGAACAGGCCGCACGCCTGCGCAATATGATGGCCGCGGCAACCGCGCCGCGCGGCACGATGCAGCTAGGCGCGCGGACCATACGCTTTGACCAGCCCAACGTCATGGGCATCCTCAACATCACGCCCGACAGTTTTTCGGGCGGTAGCGATCATCTGGATGACCCTGCGGGTTCCGCCGCGCTTGCCATGCAGATGGCAGAAGAGGGCGCCGCCATCATCGATCTGGGCGGCGAATCCACGCGCCCCGGTGCGATGGACGTTTGGGAACAGGACGAAATCGCCCGCGTGGTCCCCGTCATTGAGCGCCTGAAGGACAGCGGCATCGCCCTGTCGATCGACACGCGCAAGGCCGCCGTGATGGAGGCGGGTCTGGCCGCTGGCGCGCATCTCATCAACGATGTGTCGGCGCTGCTCTATGATGATCGCGCGCTGGAGGTTGTCATCACATCCGGTGCCCCCGTCGTGCTGATGCACTATCCGGGCAAGCCCAGCGATCCGCATGGCAATGACACTTACACCGACCCGCTGATCGAAGTGTATGACTGGCTGGAGGACCGCATCGGGGCCGTGGTCGCAGCAGGCGTCGACAAGTCGCGCATCATTGCGGACCCCGGCATCGGCTTTGGCAAGCGCAGTGTGATGGACAATCTGCAGATCGTGAACGGCCTCGCGCTGTTCCATGGTCTTGGCGTGCCGATCCTGCTCGGCGCCAGCCGCAAACGCATTGTCGGTGCGCTGTCGAATGAGGCGCCTGCCGACAAAAGATTGGGCGGGTCCCTTGCACTTGCGCTCAAAGCCGCCGAACAAGGCGCGCAGATCATCCGGGTGCACGACGTCTATGAAAGCGTACAAGCGATACGCATCTGGCGCGGGCACCGGGATGCCGCCCTTAGCCCGCGCTGACCGCGGAGGAGAATGACGATGCTTGCAAAATATGCCGTGGGATATCTGGCGAGCGGAATCGCCTTTGCGCTGATCGACAGCATCTGGCTGCGCACCATGTACACGCGGCTTTACCAGCCGGAACTCGGCCCGCTTTTGGGGTCCTTGAAGCTCGGGCCGGCCGTGGTC
Source organism: uncultured Sphingomonadales bacterium (assembly GCA_903958285.1). Classification (GTDB taxonomy): domain Bacteria; phylum Pseudomonadota; class Alphaproteobacteria; order Sphingomonadales; family Sphingomonadaceae; genus Aquisediminimonas. Next base: position 4,334 of record CAJBSR010000136.1, on the reverse strand, counting down.
TTTTACCTGCTCTACATTGCCGGGATGATGTGGTTCGCCGTCGGCCCCGCACTCGCCAATGGCCGCTGGCAGACGGCCCTTATCCAAGGCGCAGTGCTCGGGTGCCTCTGCTACGCGACCTATGATCTCACCAATCAGGCGACGCTCAAAATGTGGAGCACCAAGGTCACCGTGCTCGACATTATGTGGGGCACGGTCCTGACCGGCAGCGCCTCACTCACCGGATGGTGGGTGACGACAGCGATTTTCGGCCGCAACTGAGGTCGCGACGCAAGCCCGTTTGTCCCGAGCGAAGTCGAGGGACTTAAATGCGGCACAAGGTGTCTCGACTTCGCTCGACACGAACGGAGTTTGGCGGCTCCGCTATTGGACGTTCAAACCAAGTTCGGCCAACAATTGCCCGGCCTGTTCGCGGGAGATAATGGCCCCGCGATAAGGCGCGGCATCGATCAGCCGGATGCCGCCAAGGTCTGCACCGCGCAGATCTGTGCCTTCAAATCGGCAGGCCGTCACATTGGCGTCCCGCAACGAACAGGCGTCGAGGACCGCCTCGCGAAAATCACATTTGCGCACATCCGCCTGACTGAAATCGACGCGGACCAGCTTTTGCTTGCGGAAAGAATGGCCCGGTAACTTGGCGTTGATCAGCAGCGTCTCTTCAAAGCACACATCCATCATCCGCGCATCGGTTAGGTCTGCGCCGGTGAGCTTGCAGCTTTTGAACTGGGCTGAAGACAGCGTCGCGCCGCGAAACGCCGCATTGTTGAAATCGCTGGAGGTGAAGACCGCCTCACCCAAAGACGCGCTGACAAAATCTGCAAATGCGCCGCGACATGAGATGAAGCGGACAGCGTCCAGCCGTGCACCTTTGAACTTGGTGTGGCGCATCGCGCACCGCTCAAACACAGCGCTGGTCAGATCAAGGTCGGACAGATCAGCGTCTTCCAGATCGCAATCGACAAGGTGCAAGGGCACGCCGTCGTTCCGCAGCGCTTCGATATCCGCGCGGCCCAAGGTCCGGTCGCGGACGGCAGCATCGGAGGGGCTGGAAAAGAGGTCGCCGGTCATGAAGCCTCATAGCGCGGTATTTGCGAGAGGCTAGGCGGCATGGACAAGATCGCCTTCACCTCCGCGTCGCCCCGTGCTTGACACGGGGCTTGGCTAGCCTCCGTCCGGCTGCAGCCCCTCGCTTGCCAGATGCCGCTGCACTCACAGGACCGGCCATTCGGGCATCATGCCAATCGGGGAGGTGCAAGCAGAGCCAAGCCCCGTGTCGGGCACGGGGCGACAAGATCAAGGGGCCTCATAGCGCCTGTGATGACTTAGATCAGCACCATCAACCCGTTTGTCCTGAGCTTGTCGAAGGACTGTCCTTGGTAATGCGGACTCAAGAAGAGCAGTCCTTCGACAAGCTCAGGACGAACGGATGAAATGGGAAGTCAGGCGACTTCGCTGATCCCCAGTTCGGCAAGCTTGCGATACAGCGTGGACCGGCCGATGCCCAAACGCCGGGCGACCTCAGTCATGCGGCCGCGATAATGGCCGATGGCGAGGCGGATGATGTCGGCCTCGATATCATCAAGCGGACGCATATGGCCGTCGGACAGGAACAGGGTGACGCCGGAATCCTGATTGGTGTTGGCCGCATCCGGCATGGAGCGCGGGGCCGTCTTGCTGGCGACCTGCGGAAAATCCCCGATGGTGAGCGCATCGCCCTCACACAGCACAGCCGCACGGAAGAGGACATTCTGCAACTGGCGGACATTGCCCGGCCAGTCATAGCTGACGAGCAACTCCATTGCGGCATCGGTGATGCCGAGATCGCGCAGCCCCGGCTGCTTGGCGATGCGCGAGAGCAGATGGCGCGACAAGGCGGGAATATCACCCAGCCGTTCGCGCAGCGGCGGGATCGTCAGCTGAACGATGTTGAGGCGGTAATAGAGATCCTCACGGAACGTCCCGGCTTCAACAGCCTCAAGGAGTTTGGAATTGGAGGCAGCGACAATGCGGACATCGGCCTCTTGCGGCAAGCGGGCCCCAAGGGGCAAAAACTCGCCTGTCTGAAGGTAGCTGAGCAGCTTGATCTGCGCGCCCATGGACAGTTCGCCAACTTCATCAAGGAACAGCGTGCCACCATCTGCATCAATCACCTTGCCCACATGGCGGGCAAAGGCCCCGGCAAAGGCGCCCTTTTCATGCCCGAACAGATGCGATTCGATGAGGTTAGAGGGGATCGCGCCGCAATTGACGGTCGTCATCGTCCGCTTGGAACGCGGCGACGCGGCATGGACGGCTTCTGCCACGACTTCCTTGCCGACGCCCGGTTCCCCTTCAATAAGGATCGGCAGGCGGGAGCGTGCGGCCTTGGCGGCGATAGCAAGTGCGGCGCGGAAATCCGGTGAGGAGCCGACAATGTCCTCAAAGCCGAGCGTGGCAGAAATTTTCTCGGTGAGCGGACGCAGTTCGCCGGCCGCCACGCGTTCATCCAGAGTTGCATCAAGCGCGGCAATCAGCCGGTCCGGCGCAATCGGCTTTACCAGGAAATCCGTGGCCCCTGCGCGCATCGCTTCGACCGCAATGCCGACATCGCTGACCGGCGTGAGCATGAGGATAGGGAGCATCTGACGACGCGCCTTGATCTCCCGGATCAAGGCCACCGCTTCATCATTCGACATGGAGTGATCGATAAGGACCGCGTCGAGCATCATCCCGTCACGCGTGCCGAGATGCGCAATGGCGGTTTCGGAGTCGGCAGCGAAGATGGTGCGCCAGCCTGCGCGCGCAGCGAGCGCCGACACCAGCCGCTGCTGCGCTGGTTCATCGTCGATCAGCATGACCATGCGCATGCCCGTTGGCGTCATCTTGCCCCCTGAAATTCTGTCCCGATTTCGGACGTTTTTAGATAATAAGCGTAAATATGGCCTTAAACCTGTGACGACGGACACGCGGGCCAATTAAGAATCGAAAGCTGAATGGAGACTTGAGACACAGTTCATCCGCCATTAAAGCGGTGCCTCAGGATTCAACGGGAGAAGACGCAATGGCCAGCAACAACGACATGAAGGCACATGAAGGCACCTATGCAGGCGTGATGAGCATGCTGAAGTGGGGCACAATCGCGTCGGTCCTCGTGACCGCGCTCGTCATCATTCTCATTTCCAACTAAAGTGACAAAACTCGCCGTCCTGCGCGAAACGGCAGCAGGGGAAACGCGCGTTTCAGCGACGCCTGAAACGGTGAAGAAATTCATCGCGCTGGGCGCCACTGTCGCTGTCGAAGCCGGTGCAGGGGCAGGCGCCTCCATTGCCGATGCCGATTATGCAGCAGCAGGTGCGACGGTCGGCAAAGCCGCTGAGGTGCTGAAGGGCGCCGACATTGTGCTGGGCGTGCAGGGGCCAGACCCCAAGGCACTGAAGGGCATTGCAACCGGCGCTTGGATTGTCGCGGGGCTTGATCCGTTCGGCCAACGCGCGCGCGTGGATGCCTATGCCGCCGCCGGTGTGGAAGCTTTGGCGATGGAGTTCATGCCGCGCATCACCCGTGCGCAGTCGATGGATATTCTCTCATCACAGTCGAACCTGTCAGGCTATAAAGCCGTCATTGAAGCGGCCTCGGCTTATGGCCGTGCCTTCCCGATGATGATGACAGCGGCAGGCACCGTCTCTGCGGCGCGCGCCTTCATCATGGGCGTGGGTGTGGCGGGGCTGCAGGCGATTGCCACGGCCCGCCGCTTGGGCGCGCAGGTCTCGGCGACCGATGTTCGTTCGGCAACGAAGGAACAGATCGAATCCCTCGGCGCCAAGGCGATCTTCGTCGAAGCCGTCAAAGGCATCGAAGGCGAAGGCGCTGGCGGCTACGCCACCGAAATGTCCGACGAGTATAAGGCCGCACAAGCCGAGCTCGTCTCCGCGCACATCGCCAAGCAGGACATTGTCATTACGACAGCGCTCATCCCGGGTCGTGCGGCCCCGCGCCTCATCACCGATGCGCAAATTGCAACGATGAAGCCGGGCTCCGTCATCTTCGACTTGGCCGTGGCACAAGGCGGCAATGTCGAAGGCTCCAAGCCTGACGAGGTTGTCGTGAAGCACGGCGTGAAGATCATCGGCTATTCCAACACACCGGCACACTTGGCCGCCGACTCTTCGGCTTTGTTCGCGCGCAACCTGTTCAATTTCCTCTCCGCCTTCTGGGACAAAGAAACGGGCAAGCCTGTCCTCCCCGATGACGACGAAATCACCGCCGCCATCCGCCTGACACAGGGCGGCAAAGTGGTGCATGAAAGGCTGTTGGGGTGACTCAATCCTCCCCCACCGGGGGAGGGGGACCATGCG
>CAJBSR010000135.1 GCA_903958285.1 uncultured Sphingomonadales bacterium | reverse complement strand
TGATCGACCGCGCTCTGACCCGCCAGCACGTTGCCATCAAGCGGAACACGCTCACCCGGAGAGATACGTACCACCGAGTTCAATGCAACAGACTTGACGTCAATCCGAAGCCAGCCGCCGTCCTCCTGGCTTACCTCGGCTTGCTCTGGTGATAAGGCAAGAAGGCTTTTGATGGCACCTCGAGCGCGGTCGACCGCCCGCGCTTCGATGGCCTCTGCAATGGCATAGAGCGCCATCACCATGGCGGCCTCAGGCCACTGGCCGATCAAGAAGGCGCCTGTGACGGCTACTGCCATGAGGGCGTTGATGTTCAATCGTCCTTGCCGCAGCGCAGCCAGGCCTTTTCCGTAGACGCCGAAGCCTGAAAGGAAGATGGCACCCAAAGCGATGGCCATGCCCAGGGCTTTGATCCAGGTCGTCGCAGGGAAGGCGTACGCGATCGCCTCTGCTGCCAATGCCAAGCCGAGCGCCGCCAGAAGCTTTCCCCACATGTCCCAAAACGTCGCAGACGCATTAGTTGTACCGGAAGGTTTTTTGTCGGCTTCGTCGATGGGCTCAGGCTTAAACCCTGCCTTTCGAATCGCCTGTAGTGCGTTTGGCAATGCAGCTTGGCTCGCAGAAATGGTCAGTACGCGTGCCCCCAGATCGAATCGCAAGGCTTCAATTTCCGGGATGCCATCCACAGCGCGCCGGATCTCGGACTCCTCTGAGGCGCAGTCCATGTTGGAGATACGGAACCTTTTCTGTGACTGGTCTGTGTTCATATGCGCCACGTCCTGCTCAGATTGCACCAAGGGTACGCAGGAAGCGGCTGAACATCCGTTCTCAGTCGGGCGGACCTGTGGCTTTGCGCCTTCGCAAGATGTACTTGTACTCATGATTTCTTCCTCGTTACAGCGATTAGAAACCCTGTAGCCACTTTAGAGTCAAGCGCCTAAAATATGGTCAACCGCTGATGGAGGACACCATGAGGATTGGAGAGCTCGCCAAGGCCACCGATACACAGGTGGAGACGATTCGCTACTACGAGCGTGAGGCCTTGTTGCCACAGCCGGGGCGAACAGAAGGCAACTACCGCGTCTATGGACCGGAGCACGTTGAACGACTTTCGTTCATTCGGTACTGCCGAAGCTTGGACATGGCCCTGGATGAGATTCGAGCGCTGTTGCGCATGAAAGATTCCCCCCCACAGGACTGTTCTGACATCAACGCCTTGGTTGATGAGCACATCAAGCATGTGGCGGTTCGAATCAGAGAGCTGAAGGTCTTGCAAAGGCAACTTGTTGAGTTGCGAACCGGTTGTGCCGGAAACGGCTCTGTCAGTGAGTGCGGTGTGCTTTCCGGAATTGCTCAGGCCTCTAAGGAAGTGGGGCCGGTGGGCAAGCGAGGCGCGCGCCATGTGCATGGGGCGCACTGATTTGCGTCAAAGGGGTACGAGTCCCTTTGAGCGCCCGTAAACACTGTTCCGAGATCCGCAAGCAAGGCGCTTTTTTCAAAGCATTCTCCAAATTGAGGATCTGTTCCTAGCGCGGTTGAAAGGCAATGATGCTCATACCCAGCAGGGCCACGGCAACACCCGCGACATCCCAATTCGATGGTCGGATGCCGTCGACGGCCCATAGCCAAAGAATAGCTGCAAAGATATAGACACTCCCGTAAGCAGCGTAGACGCGTCCGGTGGCAGCTTCGTGCAGTGTCAGTAGCCACGCGAAGGCCGCCAGACTGACTCCGGCGGGTATCAGCAACCATGGAGATCCGTTTTGCTTGAGCCAGAGCCAGGGCAGGTAGCACCCCACGATTTCAGCGATTGCGGTTGCGAAATAGAGCGTGATGGTCTTCATTTGATCTCCTGTGCCTGATTTTCCATACAAGTTCATACCCCAGTTGAGCTTCAAGTGTTGGGGCGCGCATCTCTCATAAGGTCTGTCACCTCAGCCTCTTGTGTGATGCGGAAATAACCCAACACGGTGGAGACGCTGTGGTGCCCCGTCATGGCCATGGTCTGAGCGAGGGGAACGTTTTGCAAGCCTGCCTCTGTCACGAACCCTGAGCGCAGGGAGTGGGCGGCATAGTTGCCGTCAATGCCTGCCAACAAGCATCGCTTTTTAACGATATCTTTGACAGCGGCAGGGGAGAGCG